>NZ_JBXWRD010000009.1:0-140900 GCF_059612725.1 Ruegeria sp. YKSF070
GATCAGGGCAGCGCCCAGCAAGGGGAGCGCCCGATTGCCCGAACGCGCGGCGATCAGCAGTGCGGCCAGTGCCAGAACGGCAGCCCAGAGCGCCGCGCCGCCGGGCAGGGTGGCCAGCGAGACGGTCTCGCCCAGGTCACTGGTCACCGCGCCAAGGCTGGTACGCAGCGGCGCCAGCACGCCCTTGAGCATCGCATGGGCCACGACGGCAAAGACCAGCAGCACGGTCAGCGCCCGCAAGTTGCCGGTGCCGCCCAGCACGGTCAGACGCGAGATGCAGCCGCGTGTCAGCACCATGCCGGCGCCGAACATCAGCCCGCCCAGCACCACCGCCAGAACCGGCAGGTCCGAGCTCAGGAGCCGGTGATCGGCAAAGCCGATCAGCCCGGACGCCACGGCGGCCTGAGTGCCCAGGATCGCCACGGCGAGCGCGGTGAACCAGACACCGGCGGCCTGACGCGCGTCCTCGCCCACCACGGCGCGGCGGAAACAGAACCGCGTCCGCTCGGCCAGAAGGCCAAACAGAAAGCCCAGGATCAGGCCCAGAAGAACGCTGATCTCTTTTGCGGTGGTCTCTTCGAAACCAAGGGACTCGAACATGGCAGTCTCACGGGGAATTGAGAATATTTTCCCAGATGCGGGCAAAACGCGTGACAATCAAGCATATCAGAATACGTTCTGACGTTCTCGGGCGGGATTTTGTCCCATTCATGGGGAGGTGTCGAAAATGCTGTTCCGGCCTTGCCGGTTACAGGAAACCAAAAGGCCGCCCCGGATCGGAGCGGCCTTTCTTTCGTTCTTTTTTGCCTCAACGGCCCCGGATGCGCGGGTCGAGCGCGTCGCGCAGGCCGTCGCCCATATAGTTGACGCTCAGCACCGTCAGCGAGATCGCCAGCCCGGGCCAGATCACCCGCTCGGGGAATTGTTGCAGATAGTCGACGCCATCGAACAACAACCGCCCCCAAGTCGGAAAGTCGGGCGGGAAGCCCAAGCCCAGGAAGCTGAGCGCGCTTTCGGTGATGATCGCGGTGGCGATGCCTAGCGTGGCCGAAACCATGATCGGCGACAGCACGTTGGGCAGGATATGCCGGGTGATCAGCCGCGTGTTCGTGGTCCCGATCGAGCGGGCTGCCAGCACGAATTCCCGCTCTTTCAGGGCCAGTACGTCGCCGCGCACGATGCGTGCGGTGGGCATCCACGAGGTGATCCCGATGGCCGACACGATCAGGATGAATATCCCCCGTTCCAATCCGAATGCCGCGTTCAGCGGCTCGCGGAACAGCAGCATCATGACCAGCAGCAGGGGCAGCAGGGGCAGGGCAAGGAACAGGTCGGTGAGCCGCATCAGCGGCCCGTCGAGCTTGCGGAAGAACCCGGCCAGCACGCCGACGAAAGAGCCAAGAAACAGCGCCAGCAGCATCGCGGTGATCCCCACCGAGACAGAAGTGGCACCTCCCGCCATCATCCGGGCCAACAGGTCGCGACCCAGCTGATCGGTGCCAAAGGGATGGGCCAGGCTGGGCCCCTGGTTGCGTTCCCGGATCGCCGTCTTGGTCGGGTCGATATCCCAAAGATACGGACCCAGATAGACAGCGGCCACGATCAGGAAGAACAGGGTCGCCCCCATCATCGCGCCCTTGTGCTGACGGAACTGGTCCCACACGTCATACCATTGGCTGCGCGGCGGTTTGGTGGGCTGGGGTTGGCTCAACTCAGTCATAGCGGATCCGCGGGTCAAGGATGCCGTAAAGAACGTCGGCGATCAGGTTGAAGAGGACGATCAGCACGGCAAAGATAAAGGTCAGGGTTTGTACCATCGGCAGGTCATTGGCCTGAAGCGCACCGATCAGCAGCTGGCCGATACCATTCACCTTGAACACCTGCTCGGTGATGATGGCGCCGCCAAAGATCGACGGGATGCCCAGCGCGATCACCGTCACCACCGGGATCATCGAGTTCCTGAGCACATGCACCATGACCACGACATACTCGCTGAGCCCTTTGGCGCGGGCGGTGCGGACGTAATCCTGGTTCAGGTTGTCCAGCATCGAGGCCCGCATGAAGCGGGAAAGCTGTGCGGTGATCTGGAGCGCCAGCACCATCACCGGCATGATCATCTGTTTGAGCTGATAGACGAAACTATCCCAGCTGTTGACCACATGGGTGGTGTCATAGATCGACGGGAACCAGCCCAGCTGCACCGAGAAGATCACGATCACCAGCACCCCCGAGAAGAAGGGGGGCACCGAGAAACCGACCATCGAGACAAAGGTGCCAAGCTGGTCAAACCAGCTGTACTGCCGATAGGCGGAGTAGATACCGATGGGCAGGGCGATGATGATGGCGACCACATAGGCGGTGCCGACCACCCAGAGGGTCTGCGGGACGCGCTGCACCACGATATCCATCACCGGCGAGCGGGTCTGCCACGAGATCACCCGCAGCTTGCCCTCGGAAAAGGCGGTGCCAAAGTAATGGTCGATCAGCACCTGCGGCTCGATCCAGAAGAACTGCACGATCCATTTCCAGAAGCGGATATGCAGCGGTTGGCCCAGGCCCAGGGCCTCGCGCATCTTTTCCTTGACCTCGGGGGGCACCGTCAGTGGTACCTGCGCCATCGGGTCACCGGGGGCAAGTTCTAGCAGCAGGAAAATGACAAGACTGATGAACAAAAGCGTCGGGACGGCCAGGACCAGACGACGGATGGTGAAGGTCAGCATTCGGGTGCGCCTTTGTTAACGAGTCTTTTTGTTGGGACGGATGCCAAGGCGCCGCGCCCCGATCATGGATCGGGACGCGGCTGAAAGGTGTTGGCGTTACTTGATGCGGTGCCAGTCGGCTGCGTTCCACAGCTCGCTGTCCCACACGTTCAGGACGACGCCGCCCAGCGTGTTGGAATGGGCCGACAGACGACCACGGTGCACCAGCGGGATCATGCCGCCGTTTTCAACCATGATGTCGTTCAGACGCTTGGCGATTTCCGCGCGCGCATCTGCACCAGCCGTTTTGGTGAGTTCCGCATGCAGCGCGTCGAACTCTTCGTTGCAGAAGCGGCTGATGTTCTCACCCTGCCACTGGCTTTCCGGCCTGGGGGCCTTGTCGCACAGGCCGTTGCCCAGGTAGGACTGCGGGTCGGTGCCGTTGAAGGTGTTGGCGTACATTTCAACGTCGGCATAGAACTTCTGGAAGGTGTCGGGCGAGCCCGGGTCACCACCGAAGAACACGGATGCGTTGATGTTGCGCAGTTCGGTTTCGATACCGATCTCGGCCCACCACTCTTTGATCAGTGCCTGGAAGTCCTGACGCACGGCGTTGGTCGAGGTCTGGTAGACCACTTTCAGCGGCACGCCGTCCTTTTCGCGCACGCCGTCGCCGTTGGTGTCGACGATGCCCGCATCATCCAGCAGCTTCTTGGCGCCTTCGATGTCCTGGGTGTCGCAGGAGAAAGTGTCCGAGTTCACCGCAGCAGGCGCCGGAACCCAGTTGCAGGTGACCTTGCCGGCCTGGCCATAGCCGATCTCAACCAGCAGCGGCCGGTCGATGGCCATCGACATCGCCTTGTAGACAGCCGGATCCTTCAGGAAGGGATGCGGATGCTTGGCGGTCGAACGCTCGCCTTCGGGCAGGTCGGGCGAGGGGTTGGTCTGGTTCAGCATGATACGCTCGACCAGCGGACCAAAGCCCGCGACCGGGGTGCCCTTGCCGCCGGCCTGCATCTGCTGGATCACCTCGGGCGCCAGCTGCAGGTTCCAGGCATAGTCGAACTCGCCGGTTTCCATCACGGCACGACCGGCCGCGGTGGCATCGCCGCCGCCCTTGAAGGTCAGCGTGGCAAAGGCCGGCTTGTTCGGGTCACGATAATTGTCGTTGGCCTTCATCGTGATCACGTCGTTCGGCTTGAACTCGGTGACGACAAAGGGGCCGGTGCCGATCGGACCAAAGTTCTCGGTAGTGCATTCGGGGGCCTTGGCGCCCATGCAGTTCTCGAATTGCGCCTTCTGGATGATCGGGCTTTCGCCACCCACGAAGGGGCCATAGGGGAACGGGGTCGGCTTGTCGAAGGTGACCTTGACGGTCATATCATCCAGCGCCTCGACCGAGGTCACGCCTTCGAACTTGGTCAGCTGCGCGCAGCCACCTTCGGGATGCATGCAGTAATCGGCGGTGAATTTCACGTCATGGGCGGTAAACGCGCTGCCATCCGACCACTTGATGCCGGGTGCGATCTTCCAGGTGATCGAGGTCAGATCCTCACTCACGCCGCCATTCTCGACGGTCGGGATCTCTGCCGCCAGGAAGGGCACCATGCCACCGTTTTCGTCGTAGCGGGCCAGCGGTTCGATGATCAGCGAGGCGGATTCAACGTCCTTGGTGCCGCCCGACAGGAACGGGTTCAGGATCGAGGGTGCCTGCCAGTAGATGATGCTGACATTGCCGTCCGAACCACGCTCGGCAAAGGCTGCCGGGGCGAGGGCCGTGCTGGCGATTGCACCCATCAAAAGGGCCTTGAGTTTCATACTACACTCCTTGTTGGACACGGATGTGTCGTGATTTTTTCCACGGTTAACCGTGGCTTGGGTGTTGCCGTCCGTTGGGTAAATCCTTGAAAGTAAATTCCTATTCCATTCGCGCTACGCGAAGGAACCAGGCTCCCCCAGGAACGGTTACGGGTCGTATCGAAACAGAGTTTTGGAAAATTGCAAGCCTTGCCGTCGGGAAAACGGTCAATGGGTTTGACTCCCCCCCCGAGAGGGCCTTAGCGTTTGCCAACAACCAAAAAGGGCGACCAAGGGGAGCGCGCGCGTGCTGGATCAGCCTATTGCACAGATCAAGAAGCTCAGAGTCGAGTTCCAGACCAAGGACGGACCGGTTGTCGGGGTCGAGGATGTCTCGTTCGATATCAATCCGGGCGAGACGGTCTGTGTTGTCGGCGAATCAGGCTCGGGCAAGTCTGTTTCTTCATTGTCGCTGATGCGATTGGTGGAGTTTGGCGGCGGTGACATCGCCGGTGGCCAGCTTTTGTTCGACCGCCGCGACGGTGGCGAACTGGATCTGGCCACGGCCGACCAGGACTATATGCGCCACATTCGCGGCAACGAGATAGGCATGATCTTTCAGGAGCCGATGACGGCGCTGAACCCGGTGTTTACCGTTGGCCGCCAGTTGACCGAGGGGTTGCGGGTGCATCGCGGGCTGAACCAGTCTCAGGCCGAGCAGCGCGCGCTGGAACTTCTGCGCCAGGTCCGCATTCCCGAACCCGAGCGCCGGCTGAAGCAATATCCGCACGAACTCAGTGGCGGCATGCGCCAGCGGGTGGTGATCGCCATGGCGATGGCCTGCGAGCCGCGCCTGCTGATCGCCGATGAACCAACGACCGCGCTTGACGTGACCATCCAGGCCGAGATCCTGGCGTTGATGGACCGGTTGAAGCGCGAGACCGGCACCGCGGTGATGTTCATCACCCATGACATGGCGGTGGTGGCACAGATGGCCGACCGCGTGGTGGTGATGTTCCGTGGCAACAAGGTCGAGGAGGGCACGGTCGAGGAGATCTTTGAGAACCCGCAACATGACTACACCAAGGCACTGCTGGCCGCGGTGCCCAAGTTGGGCGAGATGCGGGGCAAGGTGGCGCCCGAACCGATGAAGCTGATGGGGGTCGCCGATCAGAAGATCGAGCCGATCATGGGCACCGAAACCCCGTTGTTGACCGTCAAGGGGCTGACCACGCGGTTTCCGGTCAAGGGCGGCTTCTTTCGCCGCACGGTGGCCAATGTGCATGCGGTCGAGGATGTGTCGTTCACTCTCAACAAGGGGCAGACCCTCAGTCTGGTGGGCGAATCCGGTTGCGGCAAATCCTCGGCTGGTCGTTCGATCCTGCGCCTGGTCGAACCGATGGCGGGCCAGATCAATCTGGACGGCGTCGATATCATGCAGCTGGATCAGGCAGGACTGCGCAAGGCGCGGCTCGACATGCAGATGATCTTTCAGGATCCGTTCGCCTCGCTGAACCCGCAGATGCAGTTGCTGGAGCAGGTGGCCGAACCCATGCGCAACTATGATGTTGCCAGCGGCTCGGAACTGGTGGACCGCGTCGCGTCGCTGTTTGATCGGGTGCAATTGCCGCGCAGCTTCATGCGCCGCTATCCGCATGAAATGTCGGGCGGCCAGCGGCAACGAATCGCGATTGCGCGCGCGCTGGCGCTGAACCCCAAGCTGATCGTCGCCGACGAGGCGGTCTCGGCGCTGGACGTGTCGGTGCAGGCGCAGGTGCTGAACCTGATGATGGAATTGCAGGCGGATCTGGGGCTCAGCTATCTGTTCATCAGCCATGACATGGCCGTCGTCGAACGGGTCAGCCACCATGTGGGCGTCATGTATCTGGGCCGGATTGTCGAACTCGGGCCGCGCGTGCGCGTGTTCGAAAACCCGCAGCATCCCTATACCCAGGCCCTGATGAAGGCGGTGCCGATCGCCGACCCGCGCCGACGCAAGTCCGAGAAGGACCTGAACTTCAAGCCGATTCCCTCGCCGATCCATCCGATCGGCTACGACCCTGATCCCTCGCGCTATATCGAGGTCGAGCCGGGCCATTACGTGCTGGATGGCGAATGGGCGGGCTATACGGTCGACCGCGATTCGATCAATGCGGCCGCTCTGTCGCATGCGGGACAGGGCGGACACTGACCCATGACTGAACGCCTGTCGCCGGTCGAGATCATGGGAGCGCTTGTCGCCTTTCCGACCGTCAGCCGCGATACCAACCTGCCGCTGGTGGACTGGGTCGAAACCTATCTGGCCGGGCACGGCATCACCGCCCATCGCTGGGTTGATCCCGACCAGCCGCACAAGGCGGCGCTCTTTGCCCATGTCGGCCCTTGGGAAGAGGGGGCCGTGGTGCTCTCAGGCCATACCGATGTGGTGCCGGTCGATGGCCAGCCCTGGGACAGCGATCCGTTCACCGTGGTCGAGCGCGACGGCAAGTATTTCGGGCGCGGCACCTGCGACATGAAGGGGTTCGATGCGCTGGCGATCTGGGCGCTGGTCGAGGGGCGCTATCGCGATCTGAAGCGCCCGCTGCAACTGGCGCTCAGCTTTGACGAGGAGGTCGGCTGTACCGGCGCGCCACCGATGATCGTCGAGATGCAGAACCACCTGCCCAAAGGCAGCGCCGTGATCGTGGGCGAGCCGTCGATGATGCAGGCAGTAACCGGGCACAAGGGCGGTTTTGGCTATGACACCCATGTTGTCGGCTTCGAGGTGCACAGTTCGATCATGCATACCGGGGTCAACGCGATCATGGCCGCCGCGCCGCTGATCGACTGGGCCAATCACCGCAATGCCGAAAACCGCGCGGCGACGCCTTCGGCGCTGGCGGCGATGTTCGATCCGCCCTGGACCACCTGCCATGTGGGCATGATCTCGGGTGGAACCGCGCATAACATCACCGCCAAGGACTGCCGCTTCGCGATGGATTTTCGCATCGTGCCCGGCGAGGCAAAGGAGCGGTGGCGCGACGCCTATTTCGAGGCGGTGCGCGAGGTCGAGACGCAGATGCAGGCGGTGCATCCCGAGGCACGGATTGATCTCTCCGAACAGTTCCACGTGCCGCCGCTGGTCCCCGAGCAGGAGGGCGAGGCCGAGATGCTGGTGCGCGCCCTGACCGGCGACAATGCAGGCCACGTGGTCAGCTATGGCACCGAGGCCGGACAGTTCCAGGAGGCGGGTTACTCCGCTGTGATCTGCGGCCCCGGCGACATCGCCCAGGCGCATCAGCCCAACGAGTTCATCACCGTCGCCCAGTTCGAGGCGGGTCATGGTTTCATGGCGCGATTACTCGACCGATTGTCGGAGTAACGGCAATGCAGGTGCGACCGGGCGCAACAGGATGGACCCCAACAGGTCGGCGCACCGGCGCAGCCGCCAAGCCCCGTTTTCACGCGCCGTGCCCCCGGATATCCGGGGCGCGGCGTTTTCGTTTGTGTCAGGTGCCCGGATGTATCCGGCAAGGAGAGCAATAAATGCCGATCAAGAACCGTCTTGCGGACATGAAAGAAGAAATCACCGGATGGCGCCGGCATCTGCATGCCCATCCCGAGCTGTTGTTCGATGTGCATCAGACCGCCGCATTTGTGGCCGAGCGTCTGCGTGAATTCGGTGTGGATGACATCACCACCGGCATCGGGCGCACCGGGGTTGTCGCCACCATCAGGGGCAAGACCGACACGGCGGGCAAGGTGATCGGCCTGCGCGCCGATATGGACGCGCTGCCGATCACCGAGGCGACCGGGCTTGACTATGCCTCGACCGTGCCGGGCAAGATGCATGCCTGCGGTCATGACGGGCATACCGCCATGCTGCTGGGTGCCGCCAAATACCTGGCCGAGACCCGCAATTTCGACGGCACGGCGGTGTTGATCTTTCAACCTGCCGAAGAGGGCGGCGCGGGGGGCCGCGAGATGTGCGAGGACGGCATGATGGACCGCTGGAACATCCAGGAGGTCTATGGCATGCACAACACGCCGGGCCTGCCGGTCGGGCAATTTGCGATCCGGCCCGGGGCGCTTCTGGCCTCGTCCGACGAGTTCGAGATCGTGGTAACCGGCAAGGGCGGCCATGCCGCCGCCCCGCATGATGCTATCGACACCACGCTGGTGGCCTCGCAGATCGTGGTCTCGCTGCATTCCATTGTCTCGCGCAACGTGGATCCGATCAAACGGGTGGTGCTGACCGTCGGCACGTTCGAGACGGACAGTGTCGCCTCGAACATCATCGCCCATACCGCGCGGCTGTGCGGGACGGTGCGCACGCTTGACCCCGAATACCGTGCCCTCGCCGAGGCGCGGGTGCGCCGCGTGGCCGAGGATATCGCCTCGGCCTATGGTGCCACGGCGCAGGTGGTCTGGACCCCCGGCTATCCCGCCACCATCAACAGCGAGACCGAAACGCAATATGCGGCCGAGGCCGCGCTGGCGGTCTCAGGCGCGGTGGATGATGCTGTCGACCCCATCATGCCCAGCGAAGATTTCGCCTATATGCTGGAAGAACGGCCCGGCGCCTATATCTTCCTTGGCAACGGGGACACGGCGCAATGCCATCACCCGGCCTATAATTTCGATGACGAGGCGATCCCGGCGGGCAGCAGCTGGTATGCCGAGATGGTCGAACGCCGCATGCCCGCGCGCTGAGCGGTAATAAAGACAGGGAAGAGAACAAGATGCCGATCAAGAACCGTCTGGCGGAGATGCATGAGGAAATCGCGGGCTGGCGGCAGGACATCCACCAGCACCCCGAGATCCTGTATGAAACGCACCGGACCAGCGCGCTGGTGGCAGACAAGCTGCGCGAATTCGGCTGTGACGAGGTGGTCACCGGCATCGGTCGCACCGGCGTTGTCGGCGTGATCCGGGGCAAGGCGGATACGGCGGGCCGGGTTGTGGGGCTGCGCGCCGATATGGATGCGCTGCCGATGCAGGAGCAGACCGGGCTGGCACATGCCTCGACCATCCCCGGCGCGATGCATGCCTGCGGCCATGACGGCCATACCGCGATGCTGTTGGGGGCGGCCAAATACCTGGCCGAGACCCGCAATTTCGACGGCTCGGTGGTGGTGATCTTCCAACCCGCCGAAGAGGGCGGCAATGGCGCCGAGGCGATGGTCAAGGACGGCATGATGGACCGGTTCGGCGTGCAGGAGGTCTATGCCATGCACAACAATCCGGGCCTGGCTGCCGGTCAGTTCAAGATAAGGCCCGGTCCGCTGCTGGCCGCTGCCGACACGTTCGAAATCCATCTCGAAGGGCGCGGCGGCCATGCGGCCAAACCGCATGACACTGTCGATACCACGGTGATGCTGTCGCAGATGATCGTGGCGCTGCAAACCGTGGTGTCGCGCAATATCGATCCGATCCTGCAGGCGGTTCTGTCAGTCACCTCGGTCGAGACCTCGTCCAAGGCCTTCAACGTGATCCCGCAGGCCGCCGCCCTCCGGGGCACGGTGCGCACCCATTCGGGTGAGATGCGCGACCTGATTGAACGGCGTCTGGGCGAGGTGGTGCAGGGCGTGGCTGCCACCTTTGGCGGCAAGGCCAAGGTGAACTACGAACGCGGCGTGCCGGTGACGGTGAACGCCGAAGAGCCCACCCGCTTTGCCGCCGAGGTGGCCAAGGCGGTCTCGGGCAGCTGCGGTGAGGCGCGCATGGTGATGGGGGGCGAGGATTTCTCCTTCATGTTGGAGGCGCGCCCCGGCGCCTTCATCATGATCGGCAATGGCGACAGCGCCGGGTTGCATCACCCTGAATACGATTTCAACGACGAGATCATCCCGGCCGGATGCAGCTGGTTCGCCGAAATGGTCGAACGTCGCATGCCCGCCGCCTGAGAAGGACCCAGCCGATGCCGGTCAGAAACCGATTTGCCGAGTTGCAGGATCAGATCGCCGAATGGCGCCGTGACATCCATGCCCATCCCGAGATCCGGTTCGAAGAGCACCGCACCGCCGCGCTGGTGGCCGATCGGCTGCGCGCCTTTGGCTGCGATGCTGTGGAAACCGGCGTCGGGCAGACCGGGGTTGTTGGCCTCATACGCGGGCGCCAAAGCACCTCGGGCCGGGTGATGGCGTTCCGCGCCGATATGGACGCGCTGCCGATTACCGAGGCGACCGGGCTGCCGCATGCCTCGACCCATCCGGGCAAGATGCATGCCTGCGGCCATGACGGTCATACCGCAATGCTGCTGGGCGCGGCGCAATACCTGGCCGAGACCCGCAATTTCGACGGTACCGTGGTGCTGCTGTTCCAGCCCGCCGAAGAGGGCGGCGGCGGCGCCAAGGCGATGCTCGCCGACGGGGTAATGGACAAGCACGGCGTAACAGAGGTCTATGGCCTGCATAACTGGCCCGGCCTGCCGGCGGGCCAGTTCGCCCTGCGTGAAGGGCCGATGATGGGGGCAGTGGATTTCTTTGAAATCCGGGTGCAGGGCCGGGGCGGGCACGGCGCGATGCCGCATTTGACCGCCGATGCCACGCTGGCCGCCGCGCAGCTGACCGTGGCCTTGCAACAGGTGGTGGCGCGCAATGTCGATCCGATGAAACCGGCGGTGCTGTCGGTCTGTTCGCTGCGCACCGACAGCAACGCCCATAACGTGATCGCCGACAGTGCGATGATCAAGGGCACCGTGCGCTACCTGCACCCCGAGGTTCAAGCGTTGATCCGCACCCGCATCGCCGAGGTGGCCCGCGCCACGGTCGAGGCGCATGGCGCAACGGCCGAGCTGAATTACATGCAGCTGGTGCCGGTCACCAGCAACCCAGCAGCCGGGACAGCCCATGCCGCCGAGGCGGCCCGGGCGGTGACCGGCCAGGCGCCGCTGGAGATCGACCCGGTGATGGGGGGCGAGGACTTTGCCGACATGCTGGCCGAACGCCCCGGCGCCTTCATTTTTCTGGGCAATGGCGATAGCGCCGATCTGCACCACCCCGCCTACGAATTCAACGACGCGGCCATCCCCGCCGGATGCAGCTGGTTCGCCACGCTGGCCGAGCAGCGGATGCCGCTTAACCCCTGATGTGACGCAAGAGGAAACACCATGCCCGTCAAGAACCGCTTTGCAGAATTGCAATCCGAGATCACCGAATGGCGCCGGGACATCCATGAAAACCCGGAAATCCTGTTCGAAACCCACCGGACCAGCGCGCTGGTTGCCGAAAAACTGCAAGAGTTCGGCTGTGACGAGGTGGTCACCGGTATCGGCCGCACCGGCGTTGTCGGCATCATCAAGGGCAAGAGCGACAGCAAGGGCAAGGTGATCGGGTTGCGCGCGGATATGGACGCGCTGCCGATCCATGAGCAGACCGGGCTCGACTATGCCTCGAAGACGCCCAATGCCATGCATGCCTGTGGCCATGACGGTCATACCGCCATGCTGTTGGGCGCGGCAAAATACCTGGCCGAGACCCGCAATTTCGACGGCACCGTGGTGGTGATCTTTCAGCCCGCCGAAGAGGGCGGCGGCGGTGGCCGCGAGATGTGCGAGGATGGCATGATGGACCGCTGGAACATCCAGGAGGTCTACGGCATGCACAACTGGCCGGGTGCCCCCGTGGGCAGTTTCGCAATCCGGCCCGGTGCCTTCTTTGCCGCTACCGATCAGTTCGATATTACGTTCGAGGGGCGCGGTGGCCATGCGGCCAAGCCGCATGACACGATCGACACCACGGTGATGACCGCTCAGGCGGTGCTGGCGCTGCAAACCATCGCCAGCCGCAACGCCGACCCGATCGATCAGGTGGTGGTCTCGGTCACCTCGTTTGAGACCTCGTCCAAGGCGTTCAACGTGATCCCGCAGCGGGTGCAGATCAAGGGCACGGTACGCACCATGTCAAAGGAAATGCGCGATCTGGCCGAGAAGCGCATTCACGAGATCTGCGCGGGCATTGCGGCCACTTTCGGCGGTACCGCGCATATCCGCTATATCCGGGGTTATCCGGTGATGGTGAACTCGGACGAGCAGACCGAGTTCGCCGCCAAGGTGGCGCGCGACGTGTCGGGCGGCTGCGAGGAGGCGGCGCTGGTCATGGGCGGCGAGGATTTCGCCTATATGCTCGAAGAGCGCCCGGGCGCCTATATTCTGGTCGGCAACGGCGACACCGCGATGGTGCATCACCCCGAATACAACTTCAACGACGAGGCCATTCCGGCGGGATGCAGCTGGTGGGCCGAGATCGTCGAACAGCGGATGCCCGCTGCCTGAGCAAGAAACAGGGAGAGGCGCCGCCTCTCCCATAGCCTCGCAAGGCGCGTGCCACCCAGATCGTTACCCGGTCTGCGGAGGTGCGAATGCGGTCTCGTCCAGTCCCGACCAGCCATCCGTTCCAGCCAGTTCGTGGGTTACCGGAGCCGAGCGGCAGATCACCGCGCCCTTGCGGATGGTGGCCAGGCGATGGGCGCGCAGGCGGATCGCCTCGATCCGGTCGCGGGCCTGCAACAGCACGAAATTCGCATGACAGCCCTTGGCCAGCCCATAACCGTCGAGACCCATGATCCGGGCCGAGTTGACAGTAACCGCGTCAAAGCACCAATCCATGTCGGCGCGGCTGGACAATTGCCCCACATGCAGCCCCATGAAGGCCACGTCGAGCATGCAGGCGCGGCCCAGCGAATACCACGGGTCCATCACGCAATCCGAGCCGAAGCCCACGGTGATGCCCGCATCGCGCAGCTCGCGCACGCGGGTCTGGCCGCGCCGTTTGGGATAGCTGTCATGCCGCCCCTGCAACATGATGTTGATCAGCGGATTGGGAATGGCATGAACGCCTGCCTCGACCATCAGCGGGATCAGCTTGGACACATAGTAGTTGTCCATCGAATGCATCGAGGTCAGGTGCGAACCCGCCACACGGCCCTGAAGGCCCAGACGCCGGGTCTCATAGGCCAGCGTCTCGACATGGCGGCTCAGGGGATCGTCGCTCTCGTCGCAATGCATGTCGACCATCAACCCGCGTTCGGCGGCAATCTCGCACAAGAGGCGCACGCTTTCGGCGCCATCGGCCATGGTGCGCTCGAAATGCGGGATGCCACCCACCACATCGATGCCCATGTCCAGCGCGCGTACGGTGTTGGCCATCGCGGTCGGGTCGCGCAGCACCCCGTCCTGGGGAAAGGCCACCAGTTGCAGGTCGAGCCGGTCCTTGACCCGCTCGCGCACCTCGAGCAGGGCCTGCACGCCTTTCAATTCGTCGTCGCAGGTGTCCACATGGCTGCGGATCGCGCCGATCCCCTTGGCCACCGCCAGATCACAATAGCGCAGGGCGCGAGCAATGATGTCATCGATCGACTGGATCGGCTTCAGCTCACCCCACAGCGCGATCCCCTCCAGCAGCGTGCCCGAGATGTTCATGCGCGGCGTGCCCAGCGACAGGGTTGCGTCCATGTGAAAATGCGGATCGACAAAGGGCGGCGAGACCAGATTGCCGCCCGCCTCGATCACCGTGCCCGCCTCTGCGGTGATGCCGGGTTCGACGGCGGCGATCAGGCCATCCTTGCAGGCGATATCGACGCCGCTCTGCCCGTCGGGCAGATTGGCGTTCTTGACGATCAGGTCGAACATGGCAGGCTCCTATCGTTGGCCCTTGAACCAGGGTTGCAGCAATGCGCGCGGATAGTCGGCAGAGCGCGCGGCGATGACAAGGGCGATGATCGAAAGGATATAGGGGGCCATCAGGAACACCTGTCCCGGCACCAGCGCGCCCATCTCGGTCTGCAACCGGACCTGAAGCGCATCGAAGGCGCCAAACAGGAGCGCCCCGAACAGCGCCTTGCCCGGTCGCCAGCTGGCAAAGATCACCAGCGCGATACAGACCCAGCCGCGCCCGTTGACCATGCCGAAAAAGAAGGCGTCGAACGCGCTCATCGTCAGGAAGGCGCCGCCAAGCGCCATCAGCGCCGAGCCCGCCACGATGGCACCGATCCGCAGCCCATAGACAGACAGGCCCTGCGCATCGACACTGTCGGGATTGTCTCCCACCGCCTGAATGGCCACCCCCAGCGCGGTGCGGTTCAGCACGTACCAGACCAGTCCCACCATCATCAGTGCCAGCCAGGTCAGCGCGGTCTGCTGAAACAGTACCGGCCCGAGGAAGGGCAGATCGGACAGCACCGGCAGGTCCAGCGGCTGAAACGGCTCGATCCGGGGCGGCGACGAGACATTGGGCAGCGCGGTGCGATAGGTGAAATAGCTGACCGAAGTGGCAAACAGGGTGATGCCAAGGCCCGAGACGTGTTGCGACAGGCCCAGCGGAACGGTCAGGATCGCGTGCAACAGGCCAAAAAAGGCCCCGGCCAGTGCCGCCACCAACACGCCGCCCCACAGGCCCGCGCCCAGCCAGACTGCCATCCAGCCGCACATGGCGCCGACCACGAATATCCCCTCGATACCAAGGTTCAGCACGCCTGCGCGTTCACAGATCAGCGCGCCCAGCACGCCGAATATCAACGGGGTCGCGATCCGCAGGCTTGCGGCCCAGAAGCTTTCGCTGAGCAGGATGTTCAAGATGTCCATCATGACGCGGCCCTTCCCGTGCCCGAGCGGATGATCCGGTAGCGGGCGATGAAGCCGCCCACCAGAACGCAGAGCAGCGACATCGACACCACCAGATCGGCCAGGAACGAGGACACGCCCATTGCCCGGCTCATGCTGTCGGCGCCGACAAAGACCGAGGCGATGAAGAGGGCGGCGATGACAACCCCCACCGGCGACAGGCCCGCCAGCATGGCCACCACGATGCCGGTATAACCGAAACCGGGCGACAGATCGGCGGTCAGATAGCCCTTGAGGCCCGCGACCTCGCTGACGCCCGCCAGCCCGGCCAGTCCGCCCGAGATGATCGCCACGCCAAACAGCGAACGGTTGACGTTGATCCCGGCATGGCGGGCGGCGGCGGCGTTCTCGCCCACCGCGCGCAGCCGGAACCCCCAGACCGAGCGCGCCAGCATGAACTGCGCCACTGCGGCCAGTACCAGCGCCAGGATCAGCCCGGAATGCACCCGCATCCGGTCCATCAGTGGCGGCAGCATGCCCTGGTCGAGGATAGGCGCCGATTGCGGCCAGCCCAGCCCCATCGGATCCTTGAGCGGTCCTTCAAGCATCATTTGCAGGAAAATCAGGATGATGAAGTTCAACAGAAGCGTGGTCACCACCTCGTCGGCGCCAAAGCGCGATTTCAGGTAGGTCGGCACCGCCATGCCCGCCGCCCCGGCCGCAGCGCCAAGGATCACGATCAGCGGCACCAGCACCAGCCCCGGCAGGTCGAGCCAGCCGGCGCCGACCGCCACCGCCGCCATCGCACCGAGGTAGAGCTGACCCTCGGCCCCGATGTTCCAGAGCTTGGCGCGAAAGGCCAGGGCGGCGGCCAGCCCGGTAAAGATCAGCGGTGTCGCGCGGGTCAGCATTTCGGACACGGCAAAGACCGAGCCAAAGACGCCCTTGACCATCTCGCCATAGGCGGCGATCGGGTTGGCGCCCGCCGCCATCAGCGGAATGGCCGCAAAGGCCAGCGCGATCACGGCAGAAAGCACCGGAATACCCAGGTCCATGGTGCGCGACCTGTTTTGGCGCGGTTCAATCCGGATCATGCCGCCTCTCCTGCCATCATCAATCCAATCCGCTCGCGGTCATGGCTGCCGGTCTCGACGATCTGGCCGTCGCGGATCACCACCACCCGGTCGGCTAGGCCCAGGATTTCGTCCAGATCCTCCGAGATCAGCACGATCCCGGCGCCGCGTTCGCGCGCCTCGAGCAGGCGCCGCCCGACCTCGGCCGCCGCCCCCATGTCCAGACCGCGTGTCGGCTGGTTGGCCAGGATCAGGCGGGGCGCGCGTTCGAACACCCGCGCCAGGATCAGTTTCTGGATATTGCCACCAGAGAGCAGCCGCGCAGGTGCCGTGACGCCCGGACCGCGCACGTCATAGGCACGGGCCAGTTCGTCGGCATGGGTCGCGATCGCCTCGCGCCGGAGCAGCCCGCGCGATTGCACCTGCGGGTCGTCCAGCCGTTCGATCACCATGTTCTCGGCCACGCTCATTGCGCCGACAATGCCCTCGTGATGGCGGTCCTCGGGGATGCGCCCGACACCGGCGCGCACCATCCTGGCGGGAGAGGGGCGGGGGATCTCGCTCCCATCCACCCGGATATGCCCTGCGGTGGGGACCGAAAGGCCCGATATCACGTTGGCCAGCGCGCTTTGCCCGTTGCCCGAGATGCCGGCAACACCCAGGATTTCATGGGCATGTACGGTCAGATCGGCCTGTTTCAGGCTGTCGCGCTGGGACCGGCCCGCGACCGACACCCCCTGCAAATGCAGCACCGGGGCACCCGGCGCCATGGCGCTGCGCGCGATGCGGGGCGTGTCTGCGCCCACCATCATGCGGGCAATCGCCGCCTCGTCGGCCTCGGACGTGGCCATCTCGCCCACCTTGCGCCCATGGCGCAGCACCGCGATCCGGTCGGAAAAGGCCAGCACCTCGCGCAGCTTGTGCGAGATGAATATCACCGACAGGCCCTCGGCCGTCATCGCCTTGATGCTGGCAAACAGCGTATCGGCCTCTTGTGGGGTCAGCACCGCGGTGGGTTCGTCCAGAACCAGGATACGGGCATCGCGATAAAGCGCCTTGAGGATCTCGACCCGCTGTCGCTCGCCCACGGAAAGGCGGCCCACCGGCACGTTCAGCGGTGCCTTGAGCCCGCTATGGGTCATGATCGCCTCGATCCGCGTCCGCGCGCCGCGCCGGTCGCGGCGGATCGCACGCAGCGGCTCGGCGCCCAGCGTGATGTTGTCGAGCGCGTTCAGGTTCTCGGCCAGGGTGAAATGCTGGTGTACCATGCCCACGCCGGCGGCCAGCGCCGCCTGCGGATGGCCCAGCGGCAGGGGCGCAAGATGCCCGGCCTCGTCCGCCACCTCGACCGTTCCCGCGTCGGGCAGGTAATGCCCGAACAGCATGTTCATCAGCGTGGTCTTGCCCGCGCCGTTTTCGCCCAGCAGCGCCAGCACCTCGCCGCGCGCCAGCGACAGGCTGACATCGTCATTGGCCACCACCGGGCCAAAGCGCTTGCTGAGCCCGTTCAGCCTGAGAACCGTTCTATCTGTCATGGGGAAACGGGTCGGCGGTCGCGCCCGCCGGCCCTGCTTTCATCAGTTGTCCGAGACCGGGCGGTCATCGTTCACGTTAACACGGAACAGACCATCCAGAATCTCGGCTTCCTTGGCCTTGACCGCCGTGATGGTTTCCGGCGCGACCAGGCTCTCGTCCATCACCAGCGAGCCGCCGCCATAGGCCATGAAGCTGTACTGGCCGTAATCGGCAGCCTCGAAACTGCCTCCGGCGACGTTTTCGATCGCCTTGTCGATGGTGGCCTCCATGTGCCACAGCGCCGAGGCGATGATGGTACCGGGATAGTCGCCCGAGGTGTCGATCACGTTGCCGACCGCCTTAACGCCGCGCTCGACCGCGGCATCGGAGACGCCGAAGCGTTCGGCATACATCACATCCGCGCCCGCATCCATCATGGCAAAGGCGCTTTCCTTGGCCTTGGGCGGATCATACCAGCTGTCGATGAAATTGACGATGAACTTGACATCGGGATTGACCGAGCGCGCGCCGTCCATGAACGCATGCATCAGCCGGTTCACCTCGGGGATGGCATAGCCCCCGACCATGCCGATCACGTTCGATTCGGTGGCGGCCCCGGCCACCATGCCGGTCAGATAGCTGGGTTCGTGGATCCAGTTGTCGAAGACCGAGAAATTCGGTGCCACCGGCCCGAAGGACGATCCCATCAGAAAGGCGGTGTCGGGATAGTCCTTGGCCACCTTGCGCGCGGCGCGTTCCAGACCGAACACCTCGCCCACGATCAGTTGGGCACCCTGTTCGGCATATTCGCGCATTACCCTTTCATAATCGGTATTTGCGACGTTTTCCGAGAAGGCATATTCGATATCGCCGCGGTCGGCGGCGGTGTTCAGCGCCTTGTGAATGCGGCTGATCCACTGCTGTTCCACCGGCAGCGTGTAGATGGCCGCGACCTTGACCTTTTCGGCGGCGGCGGCCCCCGCCGTCATCAGCGCCGAGGCTGCGACGGCCGCAGCAAGCATGACCCTGCGCGTGATTGATGTGTTCTTCATGATCCTCTCCTGCTTTTTTCAGGAAGCGGAGCATTATTTTACCGATTAGTCAATTTTTTCACGCAGGCACGTTGGTAAACCGGGCTTGAATTCGGCCGTCCTGCCTCCGGTTTGCGCATCTGGCCGGGTCAGGCCTTGGGGGCAGCCTGCGACCAGAGCTGTTGATAGACTTCCTCGATCCCCGCGGCCTCGCGCGCGGCGCTGAAATTCTCGACCGCGATTTCACGGGCGGCAAGGGCGGCGGCACCGTGGACATCCTCGTCGGCCAGCAGGGCGCGGGCGGCCTCGGCCCCCTGGGCCGCGTTTTCAAGCGGTACCACCCGCCCGGTACGGCCCTGGGCCGAGAATTCGCGAAAGAATCCGGTGTCCGAGCCGACAAAGGGTACGCCCGAGGCCATCGCTTCGAGCGGGACCATGCCGTATCCCTCGTATCGCGGCAGTTGCACCACCAGCGATAGGGCGCGCATCAGGTCCGGCAGGCGGTTGGGCGGCACCTCGTCGATGAAACGGATGCGGTCGATCATGCCGGCGCGCTGCACCTTGTCCTTGAGGGTCAGGGCGAATTTCTGATGCTCCTTGGTGGCGCGGCCCACCACCAGCGCCACCGCGCCCGGCATATCAGGCAAAAGGCGCAGCATCGCTTCGACAAACAGGTCGGTGCCCTTCTCCGGGCGCACCCGCCCGATGGTGGCAATGCCGAAGTCGCCGCCATAGCCCTGCGCCGCCCAGGCGGCGGGGCGGTCGGGGGCGGGGGTGAAGCGGTCGGTATCGACGCCATGGGGCACCACTGCGCGCACATGCGGGACAAAGCTTGCCGCTGCGTCCGAGGTGGCCACTACCGCGTCCATCCGGCTGATCAGCCAGCACGGAAAGGCCGAATGCCGCCGGATCGCGGCCGAGGTAAAGACGATGCGGATCGGCAGGCGCAGCACGTCGCGCGCCCAGATCGCGGTGTGCATTTCGGGGTTGCGGCGCACATGCCAGATGGCAAAGGGCTTGCCCGGCGGTGGCGTGCGTGAGAGCGCGCGCGCGGCGCGGGCGCTGATCGGTGCGGGGCAGCCGGGCAGGGCGTGGCCCACCAGCGCCAGATCGTGGCTTTGGACCTGCTGGCGGATCACATTTGCCGCCGTGGCCGAGACGCCGGTGAAGTTGCGGTTGAAATTGGTGACGAAGAGATCGGGCATCAGTCCAGTCCCAGCCGGGTTGTCAGGGTGTCGATGACACCCTCAAGCGCGGTTTCTTGCGCGGCGACCAGCGCGCGGGCCTGGGTGCGGGCGGTGTCAAACGCCTCTGCATCGTCAAGCCAGCGGCGGACGGCTCGGGCCAGCGGAGCGGCGCCTGTCACCTCTATGGCGCCACCGCTCGCAATCAATGGTTGATAGGTTTCGGCAAAGTTGAAATAGCCCGGCCCGGTGATCACCGCCGCGCCCGCCTGGGCCGGTTCGAACGGGTTGTGGCCGCCGATCTCGCGCAGCGAGCCGCCGAGGAAGACCAGCGGGCAAAGCGCGTACCAGGTGCCGGTCTCGCCCAGCGTGTCGGCCAGATAGATCTGTGTCGTGGAGGTGATCCGCTCGCCGCTGCTGCGGCGGGCGGAGGTGAGTCCGGCACCTGTTATCAGCGCCGACACTTCAGTGCCGCGCTCGGGGTGGCGCGGGATCAACAGCAGCAACAGTTCAGGGTGGTCGGCCAGCAATTGGCGATGTGCTTCCAGCACCACCTCCTCCTCACCCTGATGGGTGGAACTGGCGACCCAGACCGGGCGGGGGCCGATGGCGGCACGCATCTCTGTCAGCAGGGCGGCATCGACCGGCAGCGGCCCCGCCATAGCCTTGAGGTTGGTGCCGGGCGTGACCCGCGCCGGGTCGGCGCCCATGGCGATCAGGTTGTCGGCGGTCTGCTGGTTCTGGGTCAGGAACAGGCGGAAACGGTCCAGCAGGAATCGCGCTGTATCCGGGAAACGTTGCCAGCCGCGTACCGATTTCTCGGACAGGCGGGCATTCAAGAGGGCCAGCGGCACGCCCTCGCGGGCACCCTCGACGATCATGCGCGGCCAAAGCTCGCTTTCGACGAACACCGCCGCGTCGGGGCGCCAGTGGCGATAGAACCGCGCCACCGGGCCGGGCCCATCGAGCGGCGCGAACTGGTGGCGGCAGCGCGGCGGCATCCGCCGCGCGATCAGATCGGCCGAGGTGGGCGTACCCGAGGTGATCAGGAATTCGAGGTTTGGCAGGCGCTCGCCCATGCGGGTGATCAGTCGCAGCACAGACAGGCTTTCGCCGACGCTGGCGGCATGGAACCACACAAGTTGCCCGGGCGGGCGTGGTAGGCTGGCATGGCCCAGCCTTTCGTGTTGACGCTCCAGCGGCACATCGGCGCGGCTCAGCTTTTTGCGGACGGCGCGCCATGCAAACGGAACCAGCACCGACGAGGCCGCGCGGTACAGATGATAGAGCGGGGTCGGCGTCAGGCCGGGGCCGGACATGCGTCAGCCGCCCGTGTGGCTCATATGCCGGGACATCCTGCCGTCGACCTGCTGGCGGGAATAGTCGAAATCATGGCCCTTGGGTTTCAGCCCGATGGCGGCACGGATCGCCTGTTCCAGCGGCTCCTCGCCGCCCGGGTGGTCGCGCAAAGGCTTGCGCAGATCGGCCATGTCCTCTTGGCCGAGGCACATATACAGCTCACCGGTGCAGGTCAGCCGCACCCGGTTGCAGCTTTCGCAGAAATTATGGCTGAGCGGTGTGATGAAGCCGATCTTTTGCCCGGTCTCCTCCAGCCGCACGTAGCGCGCCGGGCCACCGGTGCGTTCGGACAGGTCGGTGACGCGGTAATGGTTTTCATACTCCGCGCGCACGTCCTTGAGCGACCAGAACTGGCCCAGCCTGTTCTCGTTGCCGATATCACCCATCGGCATGACCTCGATCCAGGTCAGGTCCATGTCACGCTCGGCGCACCATTCGGTGATGCGCGGCAGTTCTTCCTCGTTGAAGCCCTTGAGCGCGACCGCGTTGATCTTGATCCTGAGGCCCGCGCGCTGGGCCGCGTCGATGCCGCGCAGCACCTGCGGCAGGCGGCCCCAGCGGGTGATGTCGGCGAATTTCTGATCGTCCAGCGTATCAAGCGAGACATTCACCCGGCGCACGCCTGCGGCATAAAGCTGATCGGCAAAGCGTTCCAATTGCGAGCCATTGGTGGTCAGCGTCAGTTCTTTCAGCGCACCGCTGTCCAGATGCCGGGTCATGCCGTTGAAAAAGGTCATGATCTCGCGACGCACCAGCGGCTCGCCACCGGTGATGCGCAGCTTCTCCACTCCCATGCGCACAAAGGTCGAGCACATGCGGTCCAGCTCTTCAAGCGTCAGCAGCTCTTTCTTGGGCAGAAAGGTCATGTTTTCCGACATGCAATAGACGCAGCGAAAATCGCAGCGGTCCGTGACGGAAACACGCAGATAGGTGATGGCGCGCGCGAAAGGGTCGATCAGTGGAGCTGTCATGGCGACATAGGTAAAGCGGGTCGCTGCCAGCGGCAAGGGCGATGTGGGTTTGGGCTGGCGCAGGCCCGCTCTCTGGCGCTAGGGTCGGGCCATGAGATACCTGGTTCTGATTTCCCTCGTGGCGCTGGCGGGCTGTGACCGCGTGCGCACCACCACCGACAAGCTGTTCGGGGGCGACAAGGCCCCGGAAACCACCGCCGCGCCGCAGGCCGAAACCGCGCCTGAAGAGGCGGTCGAGGCCGCAACGCCCGAGGCCGAAACCGCCGCGCCACCTGCCGACATCCTTCCCGGATGGGAGGGCGCGCGCCAGACCGTGGCCGGTCTGGGCGATCCCACGATTCCGGGCCGCTGGATGGAGACCGCGCTGGTCGAGCAGGAGCGCAACGGCCGCGTGGTGGTGCGAAAGACCGGCGCCACCGCCCATGTCACGCTGATTCCTGCAGGAGGCGATCCGGGCAGCGGCAGCCGCCTGTCGCTTGACGCGATGCGGGCGCTCTTGGCACCGATCGACGAACTGGTCGAGCTTGACGTCTATTCCAACTGAGCCCTCAGGTATTTGCCCGCCTCCTTGCGGGCAAATGCCTTCATGGCGGGGCCGTGTTCGGCCAGAAAGGCGCGCACCGCTTCGGGATCGTGCTTGGAATGGTCGCGCAGCCACCAGGCCACGGATTTCTGGATGAACCAGTCTCGGTCGGACACATAGCCCGCCGCCCATCCCAGGATACGGTCGCGCGCGGCGGTATCGGCGGGTTTGGGGTTGCTCATCTTGGCCCAGGGCAGGGTGGCCACCAGCGCGGCGCGCCGGGTCCACATATGGTCCGAGCGGATCCAGCCCTCGACCTGGTCCAGCCGCGCCGGATCGGCCACCAGCCGTTTCTGCATCGCCATCGCCGCATGATCGGCAATTGCCCAGGCATCGAAATCGGGCAGCCATGACAGCAGCAGGTCCCAGACCGCGTCGTCGGGGCGGATGCGAGCCTGGGTCAAAAGCTTGGCCGCAGCCACCCGCGCCTCGTGGATATCGGTCTGCCAAAGCGCCTTGGCCAGCGCCACCCGGTCGGGAACAGCCAACTGTTGCCGCCAGTCCCGGCTTAGATCGTTCAGCACCGGGTTGGCGACCCCCAGATAGACGCGCGGAGCCTTGTGATAGGCGGCCATCTCGGCGGCGCGTTCGGGGTCGGCATGGGCGCGGATCCGGTCGAGATAGGGGCTGAGCATGGCGTCCTCCACGGCTGGGGTAGTGACAACCGGCGCGGGCGCCGGTTGTCGTGAACCTGTCGCAGGCAGAGGCGCGTCAGGTGTCTTTCTGCTTGCGGGCCTTCTTGGCGCGCAGCATGTCGAACAGCTTGCGCGCGCGGTCGGGCTTGTTCTCCTGCTTGGTGCGGGCAACGGCCAGCGCGTCCGGTTCCACATCGCGGGTGACCACGGTGCCGGTCGCGGTCATCGCGCCGTCGCCCAGGGTGACCGGCGCCACCAGCATCGTGTTCGAGCCGATAAAGACATTGGCGCCGATGGTGGTGCGGTGCTTCATCACGCCGTCATAATTGCAGGTGATGGTCCCGGCACCGATATTGCTGTTCGCGCCGATGCTGGCATCGCCGATATAGGTCAGGTGGTTGACCTTGGCGCCCTCGCCGATCTCGGCATTCTTGATCTCGACGAAATTGCCGATGCGGGCATTCTCGGCCAGTTCGGCGCCGGGGCGCAGGCGGGCATAGGGGCCGACCACCGCGCCTTGGCTGACATGGCAGCCCTCGAGATGCGAGAAGGCGCGGATGGTGGCGCCGCTTTCCACCGTGACGCCGGGGCCGAACACCACGTTGGGCTCAATCACCGTGTCGCGTCCGATCACCGTATCGGCGGCCAGATAAACGGTGTCCGGCGCCATCAGGGTGACGCCCAGATCCAGCAACTCGGCCCGGGCGCGCTCCTGAAAGATCGCGTCTGCCGCTGCCAGATCGGCGCGCGAGTTGACGCCCAGCGTCTGCGCCTCGTCACAGGCCACCGCAGTCACCGCCAGCCCCTGTTTGCGCGCGATCTCGACCACGTCGGTCAGGTAATACTCGCCCGAGGCATTGTCATTGCCCACCGCCGCGATGAGGCCGAACAGGGTTTCCGCGTTGCAGGCCAAAAGGCCCGAGTTGCAGAAGCGGATCGCGCGCTCGGTTTCGGTGGCATCCTTGAACTCGACGATCCGTTCCAGGCTGTCGCCCTGCATCACGAGGCGACCATACCGGGCGGGGTCGGCGGCCTCGAACCCGAGGATGACCAGGTCGTGGGTCTTGCGGGCGGCCAGCATCCGCTCCAGCGTGTCGGGTTGCAGAAAGGGCGTGTCGCCATAGAGCACGACCACATCACCCGCGAACCCTTCGAGCGCGGCACGGGCCTGATCGACCGCGTGGGCGGTGCCCAGCTGCTCCTCTTGCAGGACAACCGTTGCGCCCTCGTCCTCGGCCAGAGCGGCGGCGCGCACGGCTTCGGCGCCATGACCGGCTACGATCACGGTGCGCTCAGGCTCCAGCACGGCGCCCGCGCGCATGGCATGAACCAGCATAGGGGCGTGGGCGATGGGGTGCAGAACCTTGGGAAGATCGGATTTCATCCGGGTTCCCTTGCCTGCGGCGAGAATGACCAATGCAGTGCTCATAATGCGTTTTCTCTTTAGTTTTCCTAGCGCCCGTTTTATCCGCTGGGACCACAGGCGCAAGCGATAGTGCGGGCGGGTAAAGATGGACAGGGCGGAGCACCGCCCGGAAAGGGGCGGTATGCGCACGGTGATCTTCGATCTGGACGGCACGCTGGCCGATACCTCGGGTGATCTGCTGGCCGCGGCCAATCACTGTTTTCGCGACATGGGGCTGGGCGATGTGCTGGTGCCGGGGCAGGATGCGGGTATCGCGCTCCGGGGTGGGCGGATGATGCTGACGCGCGGGTTGGAGCGCGCGGGCGTCTATGACGCGGCCACCGTTGACCGCTATTACCCGGTGCTGCTGGAGGCCTATCGCGCGGCGATCGACCATCACAGTTTCCTCTATCCCGGCGCGATGGAGGCGGTCGAGGACCTGCGCAGGCGGGGATATGGCGTCGGCATCTGCACCAACAAACCCGAGGCGCTGGCCGATCTGCTGTTGCAACGGCTGGGGGTGCGCGAGACCTTTGCGGCGCTGATCGGTGCCGATACGCTGCCGGTGCGCAAACCCGATCCCGAACCGCTGCGCGCCGCCGCGCGGGCGGCGGGGGGCGATCCGGCGGCCTGCGTTCTGGTGGGCGACAGCGATACCGACCGCAACACTGCGCGCGCCGCAGGTGTACCCACGATCCTTGTGACCTTCGGCCCTTCGGGGGCCGATATGGCGGCGCTGGAACCCGAGGCACTGCTGGACCGGTTCGAGGACCTGCCGCAGGTGGTGAGCCGGCTGATCGGATAAAACCCGATTTGGCCTTTGCAAAACTGCATCTCGGCTCTTGACCACCTGTCGGGCGCCGCCTCAGATACCAGCCATGACAGAGATATTCTCGGGTAGTTTCACCCAGCAGGAACCCATTCCGGACGAGGCGATCGAGGCGGCACTGGCGGTGCTGCGTCATGGCCGGTTGCACCGGTACAATCTAGCCAAGGGCGAGTTGGGCGAGACCGCCCTGCTGGAGCAGGAATTCGCCGCCCAGACCGGCGCGCGCTATTGCCTGGCGGTGGCCTCGGGCGGCTATGCGCTCGCCACCGCGTTGCGCGCTGCGGGGGTGGGGCCCGGCGATGCGGTGCTGACCAATGCCTTTACGCTCGCGCCGGTGCCCGGCGCCATCGCCTCGGTGGGCGCGCGGCCCGTGTTTGTGGGCGTGACCGAGAGCCTGACCATCGACCTTGACGATCTGGCCGCCAAGGCAGGCGCGGCGCGGGTGCTGATGCTGAGCCACATGCGCGGGCATCTGTGCGACATGGACCGGCTGATGCAGATCTGCGACGCGGCCGGGATCACCGTGATCGAGGATTGCGCCCATACGATGGGCGCGGCGTGGAACGGTGTGCCTTCGGGCCGGCAGGGCGCGGTCGGCTGCTATTCCTGCCAGACCTACAAGCACGTGAACTCGGGCGAGGGTGGTCTGCTGGTCACTGATGACGAAGAGATTGCGGCGCGGGCGGTGATGCTTTCGGGCTCTTATATGTTGTACGAGCGCCATCTGGCGGCGCCGGGGCCCGAGGTGTTCGAGCGCATCAAGTACCACACCCCCAATATCTCGGGCCGGATGGACAATCTGCGCGCCGCCATCCTGCGGCCGCAGTTGCGTGCGCTGGATGCGCAGGTGGCACGCTGGAACGAACGCTATCAGAGGATCGAGGCGGGGCTGCGCGGCACACCCGGCCTGAGTGTGATCGAGCGGCCCGAGGCCGAGACTTATGTCGGCTCGTCCATCCAGTTCCTGCTGCTCGACTGGGCGGCGGACAAGGTGCAGGAGGTGCTGCGCCGCTGTATTGCCCGTGGGGTCGAGCTGAAATGGTTCGGCACGCCTGAACCTGTGGGCTTTACCTCGCGCTATGACAGCTGGCGCTATGCCGAGAGCGCGCCGATGCCTGCCAGCGATAGGGTGCTGGCCGGGATCGTCGACATGCGGGTGCCGCTGACCTTCAGCCTCGAGGATTGCGATCTGATCGCGCGCATCATCCGGGCCGAGGTGGGGACGGTCCACCAGTCCTGACGTCGCGAAACGCCGCAAAGCCGCAAAGGCGCCGTTCCGCAAGGGGCGGCGCCTTTGCCGTCATGCTTCATATGCAGGAATCGTTGACGGGTGAGGAAAACGCTGGTATCGCCTTTATTGAACAGTTGTTCATTAATGCGGAGAGGAGAGCGCGATGTTCGCAGCTACCATGCAATTCGATCTGGGCGAGGACGTGAACGCGCTGCGCGACATGGTGCATCGCTGGGCGCAGGAGCGGGTTCGCCCGATGGCCGCCGAGATCGACCAGACCAACGAGTTTCCCAACGAGCTGTGGCGCGAGATGGGCGAGCTGGGCCTGTTGGGTATCACCGTGCCCGAGGAGTTCGGCGGCGCCGGCATGTCTTATCTGGCGCATGTGGTGGCGGTCGAAGAGATCGCGCGCGCCAGCGCTTCGGTCAGCCTCAGCTACGGCGCGCATTCCAACCTCTGCGTCAACCAGATCAAGCTGAACGGCAATGACGAGCAAAAGCGCAAATACCTGCCGGGCCTGGTCTCGGGCGAGCATGTGGGCGCGCTGGCCATGTCCGAGGCGGGCGCTGGGTCGGACGTGGTGTCGATGAAGCTGCGCGCCGAAAAGCGCAACGACCACTACCGTCTGAACGGCAACAAGTACTGGATCACCAACGGCCCAGACGCCGATACGCTGGTGGTCTATGCCAAGACCGACCCCGAGGCCGGCAGCAAGGGCATCACCGCCTTTCTGATCGAAAAGTCGATGAAGGGGTTCTCGACCTCCAAGCATTTCGACAAGATGGGCATGCGCGGCTCGAACACCGCCGAGCTGGTGTTCGAGGATGTCGAAGTGCCGTTTGAAAACGTGCTGGGCCAGGAGGGGCGTGGCGTTGCCGTGCTGATGTCGGGTCTCGATTACGAACGCGTGGTGCTGGCTGGCATCGGCACCGGCATCATGGCCGCCTGTCTGGACGAGATCATGCCCTATATGGCCGAGCGCAAGCAGTTCGGCAAACCGATCGGCTCGTTCCAGTTGATGCAGGGCAAGATCGCCGACATGTACACGGCGATGAATTCGGCCCGTGCCTATATCTACGAGGTGGCCAAGGCCTGTGACCGGGGCGACGTGACCCGTCAGGACGCCGCTGCCTGCTGTCTCTATGCCAGCGAACAGGCAATGGTGCAGGCGCATCAGGCGGTGCAGGCCATGGGCGGCGCGGGCTTCCTGTCGGACAGCGCGGTCAGCCGCATCTTCCGCGATGCCAAGCTGATGGAGATCGGCGCCGGTACCTCGGAGATCCGCCGCATGCTGATCGGCCGCGAACTGATGAACACGGTGCTCTGAGAACACAAACGGCCCGCAAGCCGAGGGAACTTGCGGGCCGCCTGTCTTGCCGAGGAGGGATCAGAACCGATGCACGTACTGGACGCCGATCACCAGCGGGTCGATCTCGGCCGTGCCGATTGCGGCACCGTTCAGGGTGGCGTCGGTTTCGAGGTTGATCCAGCGTGCGTTCAGACGCAGCGCGCCCCGGTCGCTGATCTGATAATCGAGGCCCGCGTTGATCGCGACACCGAAACTGTCATCCAGTTTGAGCGTGCCCAGTGGCGAGCTTTCCTCGAAGAAGGTGGTGTAGTTCACACCAATACCCAGATAGGGCTTCCACGCCGAATTGGTCGGGAAGTGATAGTTCAGCGACAGGGTGGGCGGAAGGTGCTTGACGGTCCCGGCAAAGCCGATACCGCTGATCGAGACGTCATGCTTGAAGGGCGTGGCTGCCAGCAACTCGATACCCAGATTGTCACGGATGAAGTATTCGACGGTAAAGATCCCCTGGGTGTTGTCGTCGACGGTGGCCGCGCCACCGGCCAGGGTGCCGTTGTTGGATTTGGGGTTCACATAGCCCACCCCGACACCTACGGTCCAATCGCCCTGAGATTGGGCCGCGAGTGGTCCGGCAAGGGTGACGAGAGCTGTGGAAAGCGCCAAGGCAGCAGCGATACGTGTCATGTGGGTACCTTTGTTTTAAGTGACGCTCCAATTTTGAGCACGGACATATGCAAATTCCCTGATCTGGATCAAAATACAGGCGAATTTCACCCCGTAACCAATTACGTTCATTTGAGAAGCACGTTTCAAAGCCCTTCTTTAGAAGGGATTTTGTGGGGTCGGGTCCTATGACATTCTCCGTGCGCATACCGGGTCTGCGCCCTGATGGCGGCTGGGACCTGCCCAAGCGTCTGAACATGGCGCGGCAATGCCTGTCGCAACCTGCCGACGCGCTGGCCATCATCGACCTGACCGGGCCCGCGCGGCGCGACATCACCCATGGGGATCTGACCGGGATGGTGCAGGGGCTGGCGCGGGCGCTGATGCCGCGCGTTGCGCCGGGGGACCGGGTCGGCGTGCTGCTCAGCCAATCGCCCTGGTGCGCGGCGGCGCATCTGGCGCTCTGGCATATCGGCGCCATTTCGGTGCCGCTGTTCAAGCTGTTCCAGCAGGACGCGCTGCGCAGCCGTCTGGAGGATTCCGGCGCCCGTCTGGTGCTGACCGATGCCGAGGGCGCCGCCCTGCTGGGCGATCTGGCGACCCCGTTGATGGCGGCCGAGATCGGGCTGCCCGGCGAAGCGGCGCCGCAGGCCGATACAAGGCCCGATGATCCGGCGGTGCTGATCTATACTTCGGGCACCACGGGCCGGGCCAAGGGCGCGCTGCATGGTCACCGGGTGCTGACCGGCCATTTGCCGGGCGTTTCGATCAGCCACAACCACCTGCGTCCGGGCGATTGCCTGTGGACGCCTGCCGACTGGGCCTGGATCGGTGGTCTGTTCGACGTGCTGATGCCGGGTCTGGCGCTGGGCATTCCGGTGGTGGCCGCGCGGCTGGACAAGTTCAGCGCAGGGGCCTGCGCCGATGTGATCACGCGGGGCGGGGTCAGGAACGTGTTCTTTCCGCCCACCGCGCTCCGCATGCTGAAAGCGGCGGATCAGGCACTTCCCGGCCTGCGCTCGGTCGCCTCGGGCGGCGAGCCGCTGGGGGCCGAGATGTTGGCCTGGGGCGAGGGCGCCTTTGGCCTGACGATCAACGAATTTTACGGCCAGACCGAATGCAACATGACCGTGTCCTCCTGTGCCGCCGATTTCCCGGTGCGCCCGGGCTGTATCGGCCAGCCGGTGCCGGGGCACGAGGTTGCGGTGATCGACGACACGGGCCAGCCCACAAAGGGCGAGGGTGATGTCGCCGTGCGGCGCGGCTCGGCCTCGATGCTGCTGGAATACTGGCGTAACCCGGCGGCCACCGCCGAAAAGTTCCGCGGCGATTGGCTGATCACCGGCGACCGCGGCGTGTGGGAGGGCGACTACCTGCGCTTTGTCGGGCGCGAGGATGACGTGATCACCTCGGCCGGCTACCGCATCGGCCCGGCAGAGATCGAGGATTGTCTGCTGACCCATCCGGGCGTCGCGACGGTGGGCGTGGTGGGGAAGCCCGACCCGCTCAGAACCGAGATCGTCAAGGCCTATGTGGTGCTGAAACCGGGCGCCCGGGCCAGCGCAGAAGAGCTGCAAGCCTGGGTCAAGGACCGGCTTGCCCAATATTCATACCCGCGCGAGGTGGCGTTTCTGGAGGCGCTGCCGATGACGGTGACAGGCAAAGTGATCCGCAAGGAATTGAAGCGCCGCGCAGCGGCAGAACTGGAGGCCAATCCATGAAACTCACATCCAAGGCCATGCCCGCCTCCGAGGGCTTCAAGGCGAACCGCGCCGCGCATCTGCAGGCGCTGGCGCAGATCGGGGCGGCGGCCGAGGCCGCGCGCCTGGGTGGCGGCGAGAAATCGCGGGCCCGCCACGAAAGCCGGGGCAAGATGCTGCCGCGCCGCCGGGTGGCCAACCTGCTCGACGCAGGCTCGCCCTTCCTCGAAATCGGCGCCACCGCCGCCCATGACATGTATGACAACGCGGCCCCTGCCGCCGGTGTCGTCGCGGGCATTGGCCGGGTCGAGGGGCAGGAGGTCATGGTCGTCTGCAACGACGCCACGGTAAAGGGCGGCACCTATTACCCGATGACGGTCAAGAAACACCTGCGCGCGCAGGAGATCGCCGAGGAAAACAACCTGCCCTGCATCTATCTGGTGGACAGTGGCGGCGCCAACCTGCCCAACCAGGACGAGGTGTTCCCGGACCGCGACCACTTTGGCCGCATCTTCTATAATCAGGCGAGGATGAGCGCCAAGGGCATCCCGCAGATTGCGGTGGTGATGGGATCGTGCACCGCAGGTGGCGCTTATGTTCCGGCGATGTCCGACGTCACCATCATCGTCAAGGAACAGGGCACCATCTTTCTGGCCGGTCCGCCACTGGTCAAGGCCGCCACCGGCGAGGTGGTCAGCGCCGAGGATCTGGGCGGCGGTGATGTGCACACCCGCCTGTCGGGCGTGGCCGATTACCTGGCTGAGGATGACGCCCATGCGCTGGCGCTGGCGCGCCGCGCCGTGCGCTCGCTCAACCGCCGCAAGCCGCTGACGGTGGACTGGGCCAGCCCCGAGGAACCGGCTTATGACCCCGAGGAGATCCTGGGCGTGGTGCCCGCCGATCTGAAAACCCCCTATGACATCCGAGAGGTGATCGCGCGGCTGGTCGACGGTTCGCGTTTTGACGAGTTCAAGCCGCGCTTTGGCGAGACCATTGTCTGCGGTTTTGCCCATCTCAAGGGCTGCCCGATCGGTATCATCGCCAATAATGGTGTGATCTTCAGCGAGGCGGCGCAGAAGGCCGCGCATTTCGTGGAACTGTGCAGCCAGCGCAAGATCCCGCTGGTATTCCTGCAAAACATCACCGGTTTCATGGTGGGCCGCAAATACGAAAACGAAGGCATCGCGCGCCACGGCGCCAAGATGGTGACGGCGGTCGCCACCACCAGCGTGCCCAAGATCACCATGCTGGTGGGCGGCTCGTTCGGGGCGGGCAACTATGGCATGGCGGGGCGGGCCTATCAGCCCCGCTTCCTGTGGACCTGGCCGAACAGCCGCATTTCGGTGATGGGCGGCGAGCAGGCGGCAGGTGTGCTCGCCACCGTCAAGCGCGACGGGATCGAACGGCAGGGCGGCAGCTGGTCGGCCGAGGAAGAGGCTGAATTCAAGCGCCCGACGCTGGAAATGTTCGAGCGCCAGTCGCATCCGCTCTATGCCAGTGCCCGGCTTTGGGATGACGGCATCATCGACCCGCGCAAATCCCGCGATGTGCTGGCGCTGTCGCTCAGCGCTGCGCTGAATGCCCCAATCGAGGACACGCGGTTCGGCGTGTTCCGGATGTGATCCTCGTTTCGCAGGAAATATTCCGGGGGCGCAGTAGCCGCACCATTGGGTCGATCCCAATGGCGACGGACATCGCCCCCGAACCGACCCTTGAGTCAAAAGGACCGACCCCATGTTCGACAAGATCCTGATTGCCAATCGCGGCGAGATCGCCTGCCGCGTGATGGAAACCGCGCAGCGCATGGGCGTCGCCTGTGTCGCGGTCTATTCCGATGCCGATGCCGGCGCCAAACATGTGGCGATGGCCGACGAGGCGGTGCATATCGGCGGCCCGGCCCCCGCCGACAGTTACCTCAAGGGCGATGTGATCATCGCTGCCGCGCTGGAAACCGGTGCGCAGGCCATTCATCCCGGCTATGGCTTCCTGTCAGAAAATCCCGATTTCGTGGACGCGGTGGAGGCGGCGGGGCTTACCTTCATCGGTCCCTCGGCCAGCGCGATCCGGGCGATGGGCCTCAAGGACGCCGCCAAGGCGCTGATGCACGAGGCGGGCGTGCCCGTGGTGCCCGGCTATCACGGCGACAACCAGGACCCCGAGCATCTGGCGGGCGCCGCCGATACCATCGGCTATCCGGTGCTGATCAAGGCGGTCGCGGGCGGCGGCGGCAAGGGCATGCGCCTGGTCGAGCGTCCGCAGGATTTCGCCGCCGCGCTCGACAGCGCCCGGGGCGAGGCCAGAACCGCCTTTGGCAATGACGCGGTGCTGGTCGAGAAATTCGTGTCCAAGCCGCGCCATATCGAGGTGCAGGTATTCGGCGACGGCACCCATGCGGTGCATCTGTTCGAACGCGACTGCTCGCTGCAACGCCGCCACCAGAAGGTGATCGAGGAGGCGCCCGCGCCCGGCATGACCGAGGACATGCGCGCCGCGATGGGGCAGGCGGGCGTGCGCGCCGCCGAGGCCATCGGTTACAAGGGCGCGGGGACGGTCGAGTTCATCGTCGACGCCTCCGACGGGCTGCGCGCCGACCGGTTCTGGTTCATGGAGATGAACACCCGCCTGCAGGTCGAACATCCGGTGACCGAGGCGATCACCGGCGTCGATCTGGTGGAATGGCAGCTGCGTGTCGCTGCGGGTGAGAGCCTGCCCGCCCGGCAGGAGGAACTGTCCATCACCGGCCACGCCTTCGAGGCGCGGCTTTATGCCGAGGATGTGCCCAAGGGGTTTCTGCCCGCCACCGGCACGCTCAGCCATCTGGCCTTTCCCGAGGGCTGCCGCGCCGATAGCGGCGTGCGCGCGGGCGACACCATCAGCCCCTGGTACGATCCGATGATCTCGAAGGTGATCGTGCACGGGCCCACCCGCGCGGTGGCGCTGTCACGGCTGGACCGGGCGCTGGCGGGGACGCAGGTGGGCGGCACCGTCACCAACCTGGCCTTTCTTGGTGCGCTGACCCGGCATGCGGGCTTTGCCGCTGGCGATGTGGATACGGGCCTGATCGGGCGCGATATCGACGCGCTGGTCGCGGCCCCCGCGCCCGAGCCGCGCCATGTGGCCGCCGCCGCCATGGCGGTGCTGGGACTGGCCGGGGATCAGGCCGAGCAGGGCTTTACCCTCTGGGCGCCGCTGCACCGGGCAATCACGCTTGGCTGGCAGGGTGAGGAGCTTGCCGCCGATGTGCAGGTCGAGGGACGTGACCGCCAGCTTTGGCAGATCGGCGCGGATCAGGTGGTGGCCGAACGGCGCGACGGGCGCTGGCGCATCGGCGGGCGGGCGATGCCCGATGTGTCGGTCGCGGGGGGCGTGGCCACCGTGTTCGACGGCTATGGCCTGCCCTTCGACATCATCGACCCGCTAGAGCGCGACAGCAGTGCCGGTGGTGATACAAACGTGGTGCTGGCGCCGATGCCGGGCCTGGTCAAGGCGGTCTTTGCCAGCGCCGGTCAGTCGGTGAAGGAGGGTGACCGCCTCGCCATCCTGGAGGCGATGAAGATGGAACATTCGCTGCTGGCCGCCCGCGACGGGGTGGTGGCCGAGGTTTTGGCCGAGGCCGGCGCCCAGGTCGAGGCCGGTGCCGCGCTGGTGCGTCTGGAAGAGGAAGAGGCTTGACGCGCCGCCGCGGACATGCGGCGGTGGGGCAGGTGAACTGAGCGCAACGGGACAGGAGTGCGGCGATGGGCGATTGGGTCGAAATCTTCGAGATGGGGCCGCGCGACGGGCTTCAGAACGAGAAACGCGAGATTCCGGTGGCCGAGAAGGTGGCGCTGGTCGATTGCCTCAGCCGGGCCGGGTTCCGCCGGATCGAAGTGGCCAGCTTCGTCTCGCCCAAATGGGTGCCGCAGATGGCCGGGTCTGCCGAGGTGCTGGCCGGGATCGCCCGCGCCGAGGGGGTGCGCTATGCGGCGCTGACCCCGAACATGCGCGGATATGAAGATGCGCTGGCGGCGCGTGCAGACGAGATTGCGGTCTTTGCCTCGGCATCCGAGGGCTTTTCCAAGGCCAATATCAACGCCACCATCGAAGAGAGCATCGCACGGTTCGAACCGATTCTCGAGGCCGCGCGCCATATCGACCTGCCGGTGCGGGGCTATGTGTCCTGCGTGACCGACTGCCCCTATGATGGCGCGGTGGCGCCCGAGAAGGTGGCCGAGGTGGCCGACCGGCTGTTCGCGTTGGGTTGTTACGAGATCTCGCTGGGCGACACGATCGGGCAGGCGACCCCGGACAAGATCGCGCGCATGCTGCTGGCGGTGCGCGAGCGGGTGCCGGTCTCGCGGCTGGCAGGGCATTACCACGACACGGCGGGACGGGCGCTGGCCAATATCGACGCCTCGCTGGCGCTGGGCGTGCGGGTTTTCGATGCTGCAGTGGGCGGCTTGGGCGGCTGCCCCTATGCGCCGGGCGCGGCGGGCAATGTGGCGACCGAGGCGGTCGCGGCGCATCTGGAGCGGCTGGGCTACCAGACCGGGCTCGACATGGATGTGATCGCCGAAGCGGCAGAGATGGCACGCGCCATGCGCACCGGGTGAGACCCGGAATTCTGCAAGAATTCCGGCCCGTTTTCCGTGCCGGAAAACGGTTCTGAAGGAGAGGTCATGTACGAAACCATCACCATCGATACGGATGCGCGCGGGGTTGCCACCCTGACGCTCGACCGGGCGGAGAAACACAATGCCATGTCGGCGCAGATGCTGGCCGATCTCAGCGCTGCCGCCGCCCGGCTGGCCACTGACGACGCGGTGCGAGTCGTGGTGCTGACCGGCGCCGGCAAAAGCTTCTGCGCCGGTGGCGACCTGGGCTGGATGCAGGCGCAGATGGCCGCCGATGCCGAAACCCGGTTTGTCGAGGCGCGCAAGCTGGCCGAGATGCTGCAGTCGCTCAACAGCCTGCCCAAGCCGCTGATCGGCGCGGTGCAGGGCAATGCCTTTGGCGGCGGCGTCGGCATGGCCAGCGTCTGCGATATCGCCATCGGGGTCGACACGCTAAAGATGGGCCTGACCGAGACCCGGCTGGGCATCATCCCCGCCACCATCGGCCCTTATGTCATCGCCCGCATGGGCGAGGCGCGCGCGCGCCGCGTCTTCATGTCGGGGCGCCTGTTCGGGGCCGCCGAAGCGGTGGAACTGGGTCTGCTCGCCCGCGCGGTGCCTGCCGAAAATCTTGCCGCCGCGATCGAGGCCGAGGTCACGCCTTATCTGGCCTGCGCCCCCGGCGCCGTCGCCTCGGCCAAGGCGCTGATCCGCGATCTGGGACCGCGCGTCGACGATGCCGTCATCGACCGCACCATCCGTGCGCTGGTCGACCGCTGGGAGACCGACGAGGCCCGCGAGGGAATCGGCGCCTTTTTCGACAAGCGCAAACCTGCATGGAACACTTAGGTTTGATCTCCTGTCGATCACCAGTGCCTGACCGAAAATATGCCTGAAAACCGATACCTGCTGCGTCGAAATATGCGCGGCAGGACGCGTTCGTTCAGTTGACCCTCTGAGCGGGCACGGGTAGAGAAGGTCCAGTCAACACGCCAATTGACGGCGCGTCCCCGACCGGGCGCGCAGGAAAGGAGCCACTCGTGGAAGAGCTGTTGCGGGAATACCTCCCGATCCTGGTGTTTCTGGCCGTCGCCGCTGGCCTTGGACTTGTCCTGATTCTCGCCGCCGTCGTGCTGGCGGTCCGCAATCCCGATCCCGAAAAGGTCAGCGCCTATGAATGCGGCTTCAACGCATTCGATGACGCGCGGATGAAATTCGATGTCCGGTTCTATCTGGTGTCGATCCTGTTCATCATTTTCGACCTCGAGATCGCTTTCCTGTTTCCCTGGGCCGTCGGCTTCAAGGACATGAGCGATGTGGGCTTCTGGTCGATGATGGTGTTCTTGGGCGTGCTGACCATCGGCTTTGCCTATGAATGGAAGAAAGGGGCGCTGGAATGGCAGTGATGACGGGTGCCAACACCGCGGGCGTCGACAAGGAAGTCGCCACCCAGGCCCTGAACGCCGAGTTGCAGGACAAGGGTTTCCTGCTGACCTCGACCGAGGACATCATCAATTGGGCGCGCACCGGGTCGCTGCACTGGATGACATTCGGTCTGGCCTGCTGTGCGGTCGAGATGATGCATACCTCGATGCCGCGCTATGACGCCGAACGGTTCGGCATCGCGCCGCGTGCGTCGCCGCGCCAGTCGGACGTAATGATCGTGGCCGGCACGCTGACCAACAAGATGGCGCCCGCGCTGCGCAAGGTCTATGACCAGATGCCCGAGCCGCGCTACGTGATCTCGATGGGCTCCTGCGCGAATGGCGGCGGTTATTACCACTACAGCTATTCCGTGGTGCGTGGCTGCGACCGGATCGTGCCGGTGGATATCTACGTACCGGGTTGTCCGCCGACCGCCGAGGCGCTGCTGTATGGTCTGTTGCAACTGCAACGCAAGATCCGCCGCACCGGCACAATCGTGCGCTGAGGAGAGAGCGAAATGAGCGACGCACTCAGAGAACTGGGCACCCATCTGGAGCTGAAACGCGCCGACTGCATCCTGTCCTGGGATGTGACCTTTGGCGAGCTGAATGTGGATGTGGCGCCGTCGAACCTGGTCGATTTCGTGGATTTCCTGCGCTCGGACAGCAGCTGCCGCTTCTCGACGCTGGTCGATATCACCGCCGTGGACTATCCCGAACGGGCCAAGCGTTTCGACGTGGTCTATCACTTCCTCAGCATGTACCAGAACCAGCGCATCCGCCTGCGGGTCTCGATCCGCGAAGAGGATATGGTGCCTTCGATCACCGGTGTGCATCCCTCGGCCAACTGGTTCGAGCGCGAGGTGTTCGACATGTTCGGCATCCTGTTCACCGGCCACCCGGACCTGCGTCGCATCCTGACGGATTACGGGTTCCGGGGCTATCCGCTGCGCAAGGATTTCCCAACCACCGGCTATACCGAGGTCCGCTATGACGAGGCGGAAAAGCGGGTTGTCTATGAACCCGTGAGCTTGGTGCAGGAATATCGGCAGTTCGATTTCATGTCCCCGTGGGAAGGCGCCGATTACATCCTTCCGGGAGACGAGAAGAAAGAGGGCTAAGCCATGGAGTTCCTGATCTGGATTGCATTGGCGGTCGCGACGATCATCCCGATGATCAAGCTGCTGCCGCATTTCGGGATCAACCGGAACTGGGCCTTTGCCTGCGTGATCTCACCGGTGGTCATCGTGCTGCTTTGGATCATGGCCATGAAGCTGCAAGAGATGGAGCGCCGCTGACATGCTGACGATCCTGGGGGAACTGGCCGCGCTGGCGGCGCTGGGACTGGCCCTGGCGGGTGCTGCGGCCAAGGCGGCGCAGGCAGAACGGGCCCGCGTGCGGGCCACGGCAAAACGGAATTCGCGGGCGCGTCGCTGACGCCCGCATGGGCCGCGCCCGATGGGGCCGGTACGACACGACAAGCCGGGCAGGGCGCCCGGACAGGAGAGACAGATGATGGATGGCGGCAAGGGCTTCGAGGACGCGCTGACAGGCGAGCAGAAGATCCGCAACTTCAACATCAACTTCGGCCCCCAGCACCCGGCGGCGCATGGCGTGCTGCGGATGGTGCTGGAACTGGACGGCGAGATCGTCGAACGTTGCGATCCGCATATCGGCCTTTTGCATCGCGGCACCGAAAAGCTGATGGAAAGCCGCACCTACCTGCAAAACCTGCCCTATTTCGACCGGCTCGACTATGTGGCGCCGATGAACCAGGAACATGCCTGGTGTCTTGCCATTGAAAAGCTGACGGGTGTCGAGGTGCCGCGTCGCGCCAGCCTGATCCGGGTGCTGTATTCCGAGATCGGCCGTATCCTGAACCACCTGTTGAACGTGACCACCCAGGCGATGGACGTGGGCGCGCTGACGCCGCCGCTCTGGGGGTTCGAAGAGCGTGAAAAACTGATGATCTTTTACGAGCGGGCCTGTGGCGCCCGCCTGCACGCGGCCTATTTCCGGCCCGGCGGCGTGCATCAGGACCTGCCCGATGCGCTGTTGGACGATATCGAGGCGTGGAGCCATACCTTCCCCAAGGTGCTCGACGATATTGACGGGCTGTTGACCGAGAACCGTATCTTCAAGCAGCGCAACTGTGATATCGGCGTGGTGAACGAGGAAGAGATCCTGCAATACGGATTCTCGGGCGTGATGGTGCGCGGCTCGGGCCTGGCCTGGGATTTGCGCCGTGCACAACCCTATGAATGCTATGACGAATTCGAATTCCAGGTGCCGGTGGGCAAGAACGGCGACTGTTACGACCGTTACCTCTGCCGGATGGAAGAGATGCGCCAGTCGATCTCGATCATCCGACAGGCCATTGCCAAGCTGCGCGACTGCCCCGGCGACGTGCTGGCGCGGGGCAAGCTGACGCCGCCGAAACGCGGTGACATGAAGACCTCGATGGAAAGCCTGATCCATCACTTCAAGCTTTACACCGAAGGGTTCCACGTGCCCGCAGGCGAGGTCTATGCCGCCGTCGAGGCGCCCAAGGGCGAGTTTGGCGTCTATCTGGTGGCCGATGGCACCAACAAACCCTATCGCTCCAAGATCCGGGCACCGGGCTATCTGCATCTTCAGGCGATGGACCATGTCGCCAAGGGCCACCAGCTGGCTGACGTCGCCGCCATCATCGGCACGATGGACGTTGTGTTCGGGGAGATCGACAGATGAGCCCGATGCGATCCACTTTGATCGGAATGGGGGTGCTGGCTGCGCTGGCCGCCTGTGACGTGGCGCCCACGGGCGAGGGCAGCACGGGCGTGATCACCGGCGAGATGCGCGACGATTATCTGGACGCTGTGGCGAGCGTCGGCTGCGTGCTGCGGGACGAACGCCAATATGGCGCGGTCGATTTTCAGGCCGGTCTGAGCCGCGAGCAGACGCTGGCGATCACCGCGAATTATCTGTCGAGAGGCAAGGCGGAACGGGTGGGGGATGGTAACTCCATCCGGATCAACACCGGGCCCTGTGCCGCGTAACGGGAATTAGAAGGACAAGAACACAATGCTACGCCGTCTGTATCCCGAACAGCCCGACAGTTTTGCCTTTACGCCCGCCAATCAGGCCTGGGCCGAGGCGCAGGTTACCAAGTTTCCCGAAGGCCGCCAGGCCAGCGCGGTTATTCCGCTGCTCTGGCGCGCGCAAGAGCAGGAGGGCTGGCTGACCCGGCCCGCCATCGAAGCCGTCGCCGACATGCTGGGCATGGCCTATATCCGGGTTCTGGAAGTGGCCTCGTTCTACTTCATGTTCCAGCTGCAACCGGTTGGAACCGTGGCACATATCCAGATTTGCGGCACCACCTCCTGCATGATCTGCGGCGCCGAGGACCTGATCGCGGTCTGCAAGGAAAAGATCGCCGACAAACCGCATACCCTTTCCGCCGATGGCAAGTTCAGCTGGGAAGAGGTGGAATGTCTCGGTTCCTGCACCAATGCGCCCATGGCGCAGATCGGTAAGGATTATTACGAGGATCTGACCGCCAAGCGGTTCGGCGAGCTTCTGGACGAGCTGGCCGCTGGCAAGGTGCCGGTTCCGGGTCCGCAGAATGGGCGTTACGCGTCCGAGCCTCTCAAGGGGCTGACAAGCCTCACCGACTATGACAGCGGCAAGACCCGCTATAATGCCAGCGTGCAACTGGCCACCGATATCGGTGACACGGTCAAGCGGATCGACGGCACCGAGGTACCGCTGCTGACGCCCTGGATCGGCAAGGACGGCACGGTAGCCAGTCGCGCGGGCAAGGTCAGCCCGCCGCCCGCACCCGCCGCGCCGAAACCGGCGGTCAAGCAGACCCCCAAGGCCGAGGCGGAACCCGCGCCCAAGCCCAAAGCGGAGCCGGTCGTGAAACCCTCGACCGCACTGCCGGGGCAGGAGGATCTGGCCAGCCGCAAGGGCACATGGCGCTATGAGGCCGAGGGTGCCGATACCACGGCCGATGAGGCGGGCGAGGAACAGCCGCTGACCCTGAGCGCGGCACGCGAAGGTGGGGCCGACGACCTCAAGCTGCTCAAGGGCGTGGGGCCCAAGCTCGAAGGTCTGCTCAACGAGCTGGGATTCTATCATTTCGACCAGATTGCCGCCTGGACCCCGGCTCAGGTTGCCTGGGTCGATGCGCGGCTGAAGTTCAAGGGCCGGATCGAACGGGACGGCTGGATCGATCAGGCCCGCCAACTGGCGGCGGGCGAGGAAACGGAATTTGCCAAACGGGCGAAGAAGGACGGAATTTACGACGAATAACTGACAACAGGGAGACCATATCATGACGACCTCAACGGACAAATCGGCAGACACGGCGCGTGTCTGGAAACGGGCGGCCTATGGCGGGCTCGTGGTCGCGGGTGTGATCCTGGTATTCGGTCAGACAAGCTTCATGACAGCTGTTGTCGCCGGACTGGTGGCCTTTGCCGCGGGCGGCTACCTGGGGGGCAGAATGTCCGCGGCCGCGCAACAGGCCGAGGCGCGGGGCAATCTGGGCGAGGACATTCGTGCCGATGTCGCCCAGAGTGCGCCGGCGCCGATGGCGGAACCTGAGGTGGTCGACGTCGTGGCAGAGCCCGAGCCGGTCGAGGCCATGGCAGAGCCCGAGCCGGTCGCGACCGTGGCAGAGCTCGAGGCAGAAGAAGAGATGAAATTGGTTCAGCCCTCCAAGGCCTTGCCGGGCGAAGCTGAACTTGCTGCGCGCAAGGGTACGTGGCGATACGAAGGAAACAGTGCCACGGCGTGATCCGTGGCGGGCACTGGAAACATGGACGATAAACTGGAACAGGTCATTGCCCGCAAGGGCCGCCATATCGCCTTGGTCATCGTCGTGACCATGGTGCTGTGGCTTGTCCTGTCGATGTTCATCGGTCCGGCGCTTGGGCTGCCGGGCCGGTACGCGCTGCTGATCGATTTCGCAGCACTTGCCGGTTTCATCTATGCGGTGATCAACATTTTTCAACTCTGGCGCCTGCGTCAGGATAGCCAAAGGTAGGCAGGAAGCATGCTGAAGGATCAGGACCGGATCTTTACCAATCTCTACGGGATGCACGACCGCACGCTGAAAGGCGCGATGGCACGCGGCCATTGGGACGGAACCGCCGGCATCATCGCCAAGGGGCGGGACTGGATCATCCAGCAGATGAAGGATAGCGGGCTGCGCGGGCGCGGCGGCGCGGGCTTTCCCACCGGTCTGAAATGGTCCTTCATGCCGAAGGAAAGCGATGGCCGCCCGTCCTATCTGGTGGTCAATGCCGACGAATCCGAGCCGGGCACCTGCAAGGACCGCGAGATCATGCGTCACGATCCGCATACGCTGATCGAGGGTTGCCTGATCGCCAGTTTCGCGATGAACGCAAACGCCTGCTATATCTACATTCGCGGCGAATACATCCGCGAGCGCGAGGCGCTGCAGGCCGCGATTGACGAGGCCTATGACGCGGGCCTGTTGGGCAAGAATGCCGCCAAATCGGGCTGGGACTTCGACCTGTATCTGCATCACGGTGCCGGCGCCTATATCTGCGGCGAGGAAACGGCGCTGATCGAAAGTCTCGAAGGCAAGAAGGGCATGCCCCGGATGAAGCCGCCGTTCCCGGCGGGTGCGGGGCTTTATGGCTGCCCGACCACGGTCAACAACGTCGAATCCATCGCGGTGGTGCCCACGATCCTGCGGCGCGGACCGGAATGGTTTGCAGGCTTTGGCCGCCAGAACAACGCTGGCACCAAGCTGTTTGCCATCTCGGGCCATGTGAACAACCCCTGCGTGGTCGAAGAGGCGATGTCGATCTCGTTCCAGGAACTGATCGAGACCCATTGCGGCGGCATTCGCGGCGGCTGGGACAACCTGCTGGCCGTGATCCCGGGTGGCTCTTCGGTTCCCTGTGTCCGCGGGGAAAAGATGAAGGACGCGATCATGGATTTCGATTACCTGCGCGGCGAACTGGGCTCGGGCCTGGGGACCGCAGCGGTTATCGTTATGGACAAATCCACCGATATCGTGAAGGCGATCTGGCGCCTCAGCAAGTTCTACAAGCATGAAAGCTGCGGCCAGTGCACGCCCTGCCGCGAAGGCACCGGCTGGATGATGCGGGTGATGGATCGTCTGGTGCGCGGCGAGGCGGAACTGGAAGAGATCGACATGCTCTGGGACGTGACCAAGCAGGTCGAGGGCCACACGATCTGTGCCCTGGGTGACGCGGCAGCCTGGCCGATCCAGGGCCTGATCCGCAACTTCCGCGAAGAGATCGAGGATCGCATCAAGGCGCAGAAATCGGGCCGCATGGGCGCGATGGCGGCGGAGTGAACGCGATGAGCAAGCCCTCTGCCTCTCGTTTCCCCCAAAGGGCCGCGATGGCCCTTTTGATCGGTGCTGTCGCCGTGACGGCGGCCTGCAACAGAACCAAACGCGAAAATCGGCTGCTGTTCGGCGGGCATTACTTTCCGGTCAAGGCCAAGCCGGTCGACAAGAAGGCGACGCTGTCGGTGTTCACGGTGACGGTGGACAAGGTCAGCCAATCCTTTGACGACGCACGCGAGGCGGGGCGGCATGGCGGTATCTCCTACTGCATCGCCAATTACGGCAACTCCAGGATAGACTGGCAGGTCGGCCCCGACAGCGACCCCGCGCAACTGCGGATCGAGGGCGACAAGATGACCTTTCAAGGCACCTGTCAGCGGCCATGAGCGGACGGTCGGCATATCCCTGCCGGTCGGGCGCGCTGTTATTGCATAACAGGCCCGGCATGCATCGGTCTGGTTCTTCCAGACCGAAAGGACATGCCATGATCAAATCCATCCTGACTGCCGCCGCCAGCCTGGCCATTGCGGCCTCGGCCGCCGCGGCCAAGCCGCCGCTGCGCGAGGTGCCCGAGATTGCCGACGGCATCTTTACCATCGTGGTGGCAAACGAAATCCGCAAGAATTGCGACGATATAGACGGGCGCCTGTTCAAGGGGATCGGCGAGATCCGCCGCCTGCGCGCCCGTGCCAACGAATTGGGCTATTCCGACAGCGAGATCCGCGCCGTTCTTGACAGCGACGTCGAAAAGGAACGGTTCCGCGACCGTGGCCGCAAGTACATGGCCGAACTGGGCCTCAACTATGACAAGCCGGGCGACCTGTGCCGACTGGGCCGGCTGGAAATTTCGAACAACAGCGCAATCGGCGCGCTACTGAGGGCGAATTAGATCATGTCTGACCTCCGCAAGATCAATATCGACGGGCACGAGATCGAAGTCGAGGGCGCAATGACCCTGATTCAGGCCTGCGAAGTGGCCGGGATCGAGGTGCCGCGCTTCTGCTATCACGAGCGTCTGTCGATCGCGGGCAATTGTCGGATGTGCCTGGTCGAGGTCGTGGGCGGCCCGCCGAAACCGGCGGCCTCCTGCGCGATGCAGGTGCGCGACCTGCGCCCGGGGCCGGAAGGCCAGCCGCCGGTGGTCAAGACCAACTCGCCCATGGTCAAGAAGGCCCGCGAGGGCGTGATGGAATTCCTGCTGATCAACCACCCGCTGGATTGCCCGATCTGCGATCAGGGCGGCGAGTGCGATTTGCAAGATCAGGCAATGGCTTATGGCGTCGACTTCAGCCGCTTTCGCGAGGCCAAGCGTGCGGTGGACGATCTGAATCTGGGCCCGCTCGTTGGCACCGCGATGACCCGTTGCATCAGCTGCACCCGCTGCGTCCGCTTCACCACCGAGGTGGCTGGCATCACCCAGATGGGCCAGACCGGCCGGGGCGAGGATGCCGAGATCACCAGCTACCTGAACCAGACGCTGGATTCGAACCTGCAGGGCAACATCATCGACCTGTGCCCGGTGGGTGCACTGACCTCGAAACCCTATGCGTTCACCGCCCGTCCCTGGGAATTGACCAAGACCGAGAGCATCGACGTGATGGATGCGCTGGGGTCGAACATCCGCGTCGATACCAAGGGCCGCGAAGTGATGCGCATCCTGCCGCGCAACCATGACGGCGTGAACGAAGAGTGGATCAGCGACAAGACCCGTTTCGTTTGGGACGGGCTGCGCCGTCAGCGGCTGGACCGCCCCTATGTGCGCGTAGATGGCAAGCTGAAACCCGCCACCTGGCTCGAAGCGCTGAGCGCCGCCGCCGCTGCGATGAAGGGCAAGAAACTTGCCGGCCTGATCGGTGATCTGGCCCCGGTCGAGGCCGCGTTTGCACTGAAACAACTGGTCGAGGGACAGGGCGGCAAGGTGGAATGCCGCGTTGACAATGCCCGCCTGCCGATCGGCAACCGGGGCGCCTATGTGGGCACCGCCGCCATCGAGGATATCGACGACGCCGATATGATCCTGCTCATTGGCACCAACCCGCGCGACGAGGCGCCGGTGCTTAACGCACGTATCCGCAAGGCCTGGACCCGGGGCGCCGAAGTGGCGCTGATCGGCCCCGCCGCCGATCTGACCTATGACTATTTCCACGCCGGAACCGACCGGCAGGCGCTGGCCGACATGATCGCCGAGGGCGTTTCGGACGAGACCCGCGAGAACAAGAAATCGCTGGTGATCGTGGGGCAGGGCGCCCTGCGAGAGGCCGACGGTCTGGCGGTTCTGGCGGCGGCGCAGAAGATGGCCGAAATCTCGGGCTCGGGCCTGTTGGTGCTGCACAGCGCGGCGGGTCGTGTGGGTGCAATGGATATCGGCGCGGTGACCGAAGGCGGCATCGAGGCGGCCATCGACGGAGCCGAGGTGATCTATAACCTGGGTGCCGACGAGGTCGAAATCGACGCGGGTGCATTCGTGATCTATCAGGGCAGCCATGGTGATCGGGGTGCGCATCGTGCCGACGTGATCCTGCCCGGCGCCGCCTATACCGAGGAAAACGGCCTGTTCGTCAACACCGAAGGCCGCCCGCAATTGGCGATGCGCGCGGGCTTTGCCCCCGGCGAGGCCAAGGAAAACTGGGCCATCCTGCGGGCGCTGAGCGCCGAGCTGGGCGCGACCCTGCCGTTCGATTCGCTGGCGCAGCTGCGTCAGGCGCTCGTGGCTGAGGTGCCGCATCTGGCGAAGATCGACCAGGTGCCGGAAAACGTGGTCGAGGCGCTGGAACAGGGCCCGCTGGGCGCGGCCAGCTTCCGCAACGCGGTGGACGATTTCTATCTCTCGAACCCGATTGCGCGGGCCAGCGCCCTGATGGCTGAACTGTCGGCCGCCGCCAAGGCGCGTCGGGCGGAGAAGATTGCCGCCGAATGACCCGTATTGCACTCATATCGCCCCTGGCCCTGATGGCCTGTGCCGACCCGGCGCAGGATCAGGTGTCGCGTTTCGCGCCCCAATACATGGGCGTCGAAACCGCGCTGCTGGAAGGTGATCTGGTGCAATTCGGGGTGCGGATGAGCGGCGCGCGTAGCGCCGCCGATCTGGATGACTATGCCGAATGCGCGGCAGCCCAATATGCCCTGATCCGGGGCTACGGCTTTGCGCGTCATTTGCGCACGAATGTGAATGAAAAGGGTGGCGTGTGGGCGGCGGATGCTGTTTACACCATCTCGCCATCCCTGCCGCGCGGGGCAAAGACCATCGACGCCGAAGTCGTGGTCGCGCACTGCGCCGAAAACGGAATACCCACGGTGTGAGGACCTATGGCTGAATTCTTTGACACCCCAGGCGGCATAGCCCTGATCATCCTGGCACAAGTGCTTGCGGTCGTTGCCTTCGTGATGATCTCGCTTCTCTTCCTCGTCTATGGCGACCGCAAGATCTGGGCCGCGGTCCAGATGCGCCGGGGCCCCAACGTGGTGGGCGTCTATGGCCTGCTGCAATCGGTGGCCGACGCGCTGAAATACGTGGTCAAGGAAGTGGTCATTCCCGCCGGCGCCGACCGGACGGTGTTCATCCTCGCGCCGATGACATCCTTTGTGCTGGCGATGATCGCCTGGGCGGTTATCCCGTTCAACGACGGCTGGGTGCTGAGCGATATCAACGTGGCCATCCTATACGTGTTCGCGGTCTCCTCGCTTGAGGTTTACGGCGTGATCATGGGCGGCTGGGCATCGAACTCGAAGTATCCGTTCCTGGGCTCGCTGCGATCCGCCGCGCAGATGATCTCTTACGAGGTCTCGATCGGCCTCATTATCATCGGGGTGATCCTGTCGACCGGCTCGATGAACTTTGGCGATATAGTGCGGGCGCAGGATACCGGCTGGGGCTTCTTCGGCTGGTACTGGCTGCCGCATTTCCCGATGGTCTTCCTGTTCTTCATCTCGGCACTGGCCGAAACCAACCGTCCGCCCTTTGACCTGCCCGAGGCGGAATCGGAGCTGGTGGCGGGCTATCAGGTGGAGTATTCCGCCACGCCCTTCCTGCTGTTCATGGCCGGGGAATATATCGCCATCTTCCTGATGTGCGCGCTGACCTCGCTGTTGTTCTTCGGCGGCTGGCTGTCGCCCATTCCCGGCCTGCCCGACGGGGTGCTGTGGATGGTCGCCAAGATGGCGTTCTTCTTCTTCCTCTTTGCAATGGTCAAGGCGATCACGCCCCGCTACCGGTATGACCAGCTGATGCGGCTGGGCTGGAAGGTCTTCCTGCCGTTCAGCCTGGTCTGGGTGGTGTTCGTGGCCTTTGCGGCGAAATTCGACTGGTTCTGGGGCCTCTTCGCCCGCTGGACCGTGGGGGGCTGATCATGGCGAATATCGACTATACCCGCGCCGCCAAGTACTTCCTGCTTCAGGATTTCTGGGGCGGCATGAAGCTGGGGCTGAAATACTTCTTCGCCCCCAAGGCGACCGTGAACTATCCGCATGAAAAGGGGCCGCTGTCGCCCCGGTTCCGCGGCGAACACGCGCTGCGCCGTTACCCCAATGGCGAGGAGCGTTGCATCGCCTGCAAGCTTTGCGAGGCGATCTGCCCGGCGCAGGCCATCACCATCGACGCCGAACCGCGCGAGGACGGCAGCCGCCGCACCACGCGTTATGACATCGACATGACGAAATGCATCTATTGCGGTTTCTGCCAGGAGGCCTGCCCGGTCGATGCCATTGTCGAAGGGCCGAATTTCGAGTTTGCCACCGAGACCCGCGAAGAGTTGTTCTATGACAAGGAGAAACTCCTGTCGAACGGCGACCGCTGGGAGGCCGAGATTGCCCGCAACCTGGAACTGGATGCGCCCTACAGATGACCGATGCGCCGAAAAACCCGTTCGAGATGATGCTCGCCCAGGCTCATGACATGGCCAAGGCGTTCAATCCGGCATTGGAGAATTTCTCTCCCTCCGAGGCCTTCAAGGGGTTCGAGGCGATGTGGCCCACCATGCCCAAAGAGGTCATGGAGCTGATGTTCGGCAACACCGTCAACAAGGACGGGCTGGATGCCAGGACCCGGCTGCTGCTGACGCTGGCGGGGCTGACCTGTCAGGGTGCCCAGGCCGACACCGCCGTGCGCCAGACGGTGCGCCACGCGCTGGAAGCGGGGGCGAGAAAACAAGAGATCGTGGAAACGATCGGACAGATGTCGGTCTTTGCCGGCATTCCGGCCATGACCCGCGCGCTGAACTTGGCGCAAGAGGTCATGGGCGATAATGGGGACGATGATCAATGAGCGTGTTTGCGTTTTACCTCTTTGCCATCAGCGCCATCACTGGCGGGCTGTTCACCGTGATCAGCCGCCAGCCGGTGCATTCGGTGCTGTGGCTGATCCTGGCCTTCATCTCTTCGGCGGGCCTCTTTGTGCTCTTGGGGGCCGAGTTTGTGGCCATGCTGCTGGTCATCGTCTATGTCGGCGCGGTCGCGGTTCTGTTCCTGTTCGTCGTCATGATGTTGGACGTGGATTTCGCCGAGCTGAAGGCCGAAATGGCGCGCTATATGCCGCTGGCCTTGCTGATCGGGCTGGTGATCCTGATGCAGTTCGTCATGGCCTATGGCGCCTGGGAAACCGCCGAGGGTGCCGCCGGGCATCTGGCACAACCGGTGCCGGCGGATCGCCACAATACCGAGGCTTTGGGCCTTATCATCTATGATCAGTATTTCCTTCTGTTCCAGCTTGCCGGGCTGATCCTGCTGGTAGCGATGATCGGTGCCATCGTGCTGACCCTGCGTCACCGCCAGGACGTCAAGCGTCAGGACGTGATCGCACAGATGATGCGCGACCCGGCCAAGGCAATGGAACTCAAGGACGTAAAACCGGGGCAGGGGCTGTGAGCGACCCGATTTTTTGCAAAAAAATCGGCCCGAAATCTTTGCAAGATTTCGGTGCCGCGCGAAGGACAGGATGGACGAATGATCGGACTTGAACATTATCTAACGGTCGCGGCGACGCTGTTCGTCATCGGCATTTTCGGTCTGTTCCTGAACCGCAAGAACGTGATCGTTCTGCTGATGAGCATCGAACTGATGCTTCTGGCGGTGAACATCAACCTTGTGGCCTTCTCCTCGTTCCTGGGCGATCTGGTCGGGCAGGTCTTTACACTCTTCGTGCTGACCGTCGCTGCCGCCGAGGCCGCCATTGGCCTCGCCATCCTCGTCTGTTTCTTCCGCAACCGCGGCACCATCGACGTCGAAGACGTCAACGTGATGAAGGGGTAAGGGATCATGGAAACAACCATCCTCTTTGCCCCGCTCGTGGGTGCCATCCTGTGCGGGTTCGGCTGGAAGTTCATTGGCGAGAAAGCTGCCATGTGGACCGCCACGGGCCTGTTGTTCCTGGCCTGTGCGCTCAGCTGGATCGTGTTCCTGGGTTTTGACGGCCATACCCAGCAGATCGAGATCTTGCGCTGGATCGAGAGCGGGTCGCTCTCGACCTCGTGGTCGATCCGCCTCGACCGGTTGACCGCGATCATGCTGATCGTGGTGACGACCGTCTCCGCGCTCGTGCATCTCTACAGCTTCGGCTATATGGATCACGACCCGCAATGGCGCACCGGTGAAAGCTACAAGCCGCGTTTCTTTGCCTATCTGTCCTTCTTCACCTTCGCCATGCTGATGCTGGTGACGGCGGATAACCTGGTGCAGATGTTTTTTGGCTGGGAGGGCGTGGGCGTCGCCTCGTACCTGCTGATCGGGTTCTACTATCGCAAACCCAGTGCCAATGCGGCGGCGATGAAGGCGTTCATCGTCAACCGGGTGGGCGACTTTGGCTTTGCGCTGGGTATCTTTGCCCTGTTCTTCCTCGTGGACAGCATCAACTTCTCTGACATCTTTGCCGCCGTGCCGACGCTGGCTGAGACACAGATGACTTTCCTCTGGCGTGAATGGAACGCGGCCGAGGTGATCGGCGTGCTGCTGTTCATCGGCGCGATGGGCAAATCGGCGCAGCTGATCCTGCACACCTGGTTGCCCGACGCGATGGAAGGCCCGACCCCGGTGTCGGCGCTGATCCACGCGGCCACCATGGTGACGGCGGGCGTGTTCCTGGTCTGCCGGATGTCGCCGCTCTATGAATTTGCGCCGGGTGCGGCCGGTTTCATCACCGTGCTGGGCGCCACCACCGCGTTCTTTGCCGCGACCGTGGGTCTGGTGCAGACCGATATCAAGCGCGTGATCGCCTATTCGACCTGTTCGCAGCTGGGCTACATGTTCGTGGCCGCCGGCGTGGGCATGTATTCGGCGGCGATGTTCCACCTGTTCACGCACGCGTTCTTCAAGGCGCTTCTGTTCCTTGGCGCCGGTTCGGTCATCCATGCGATGCATCACGAGCAGGACATGATGAACTATGGCGCACTGCGCAAGAAGATCCCCTATACCTTCTGGGCGATGATGATCGGCACACTGGCCATCACCGGTGTCGGCATCCCGCTGACAACCATCGGCTTTGCCGGGTTCCTGTCCAAGGACGCGATCATCGAAAGCGCTTATGCGGGTGGATCCGCCTACGGGTTCTGGCTGCTGGTGATCGCCGCGTTCATGACCTCGTTCTACAGCTGGCGACTGATCTTCCTGACCTTCTACGGCGAGGCGCGGGGCGACAAACATACCCATGACCACGCCCATGAAAGCCCCAAGGTGATGCTGGTGCCGCTGGGCGTGCTCAGCCTGGGCGCGGTGTTTGCGGGGATGATCTGGTACGGCAACTTCTTTGGCCATGCCGATCAGGTGGGCAAGTTCTATGGCATCCCGGTGGCCGAGGCCGCTGCGGGTGGTCAGGACGCGGCCCATGGCGCCTCGGATAGCGACACGGTCAGTGGCAGCGATGCAAGCCATGGTAACGCGGACGCCGGTCACGGCGATGACGCGGCGCATGGCAAGGCCGAGGGCGAGCATCACGCAGCCTTTGCCGGGGCACCGGGCGAGGGAGCGCTTTACTTCGGTCCCGACAACCATGTGCTGGACGATGCCCACGCGGCCCCGAAATGGGTCAAGGTCTCGCCCTTCATCGCGATGGTGCTGGGTCTGGCGCTGGCCTATCTGTTCTACATCGTCAATCCCGAGCTGCCCAAGCGGCTGGCGGCCAATCAGCGTCCGCTCTACCTGTTCCTCAAGAACAAGTGGTATTTCGACGAGATCTACGACGCCATCTTTGTCCGCCCGGCGCTGGCCCTGGGCCGGCTGTTGTGGAAACGCGGTGACGGCGGCACGATCGACGGCTTCCTGAATGGCGTCGCCATGGGCGTGGTGCCCTATTTCACCCGCCTCGCGGGCAAGGCTCAGTCGGGCTACATCTTCACTTACGCTTTCTGGATGGTTCTGGGCATCGCTGCCCTGGTCACCTGGATGTCGATCGGCGGGGGCGCACACTGATGGACAACATCCTTTCCATTGTCACCTTCATCCCGGCCCTGGCCGCGGCGATCCTGGCCGTGTTCCTGCGGGGCGAGGATGCCGCAGCCCAGCGCAATGCCAAATGGGTGGCGCTGTTTGCGACAACCGTGACCTTCCTTGTGTCCATCGGTATCTATGCCGGCTTTGACCCGGCCGACACCGGCTTTCAGATGGTGGAAGAGGCCGAATGGCTGATGGGCCTGAAGTACAAGATGGGCGTTGACGGGATCAGCGTTCTCTTCGTGCTGCTGACCACCTTCATCATGCCGCTGACCATCCTGGCCAGCTGGGAGGTCACGACCCGCGTCAAGGAATACATGATCGCCTTCCTGCTCTTGGAAACACTCATGCTGGGCGTGTTCATGGCGCTCGACCTGGTGCTGTTCTACCTGTTCTTCGAGGCAGGGCTGATCCCGATGTTCCTGATCATCGGGATCTGGGGCGGCAAGGAGCGCATCTATGCCTCCTTCAAGTTCTTCCTCTACACCTTCCTCGGCTCGGTGCTGATGCTGGTGGCGATGGTGTCCATGTATGTGGATGCCGGCACCACCGATATCGCGCTGCTGATGAAGCACCAGTTCTCGTCCGAAAGCTTCAGTGTGTTGGGCGTGCATGTGCTGGGTGGGGCGCAGACCCTGATGTTCCTGGCCTTCTTCGCCAGCTTCGCGGTCAAGATGCCGATGTGGCCGGTACATACCTGGTTGCCCGACGCGCACGTACAGGCACCGACCGCCGGTTCGGTGGTGCTGGCCGCGATCCTGTTGAAGATGGGCGGCTACGGTTTCCTGCGCTTCAGCCTGCCGATGTTCCCCGTGGGCGCAGAGGTGATGACCGACCTGATCCTGTGGCTGTCGGCCATCGCGGTTGTCTACACCTCGCTGGTGGCGATGGTGCAGGAGGACATGAAGAAGCTGATCGCCTATTCCTCGGTCGCGCATATGGGCTTTGTCACCATGGGCATCTTTGCCGCCAACCAGCAGGGGGTCGACGGGGCCATCTTCCAGATGCTCAGCCACGGTTTCATCTCGGCGGCGCTGTTCCTGTGTGTCGGCGTGATCTATGACCGGATGCATACCCGCGACATCGACGCCTATGGCGGTCTGGTGAACCGGATGCCGACCTATGCCCGCGTGTTCATGCTGTTCACCATGGCCAATGTCGGCCTGCCGGGCACCAGCGGGTTCATCGGCGAGTTCCTGACCCTGATGGGCACCTTCCAGAAGAACACCTGGGTTGCGGCGGTCGCCGCCTCGGGCGTGATCTTTTCGGCGGGCTATGCACTGTGGCTCTATCGCCGGGTGGTGTTCGGGGACCTGATCAAGGAAAGCCTCAAGGCGATCACCGACATGAACAGCCGAGAGCGCGCCATCTTTGCGCCGCTGATCGTGATGACCATCCTTCTGGGGGTCTATCCCGCGCTGGTCACCGATATCATCGGGCCGTCGACCGCCGCGCTGATTTCGAACTTTGACACGGCCCTGGCCGCGGCCGAAGCCGCGACCCAGGTCGCATCGCATTAAGGGAGCTTTGGGAACATGATCCAGGCTGATCTGTACATTATCCTGCCCGAGATCGTTCTGGCGGTCTATGCGATGGCGGCGCTGCTGGGGGCGGTCTATACGACCAAGGACGGGATGGGCCCGGCGCTGGTCTGGGCCACGGCGGCACTGATGGCGGTGCTGGCGATCTGGATCGCGACCCAGGACAGCGGCACCCGCGTGGCATTCGGCGGCATGTTCGTCGATGACGCGTTTGCCCGCTTTGCCAAGGTGGCGATCCTTCTGTCGGCCGGTGCCGTTCTGCTGATGAGCCAGGACTACATGGCGCGGCGCGGGCTGTTGCGGTTCGAATATCCCTTGCTGGTGGCGCTGGCCGCTGTCGGCATGATGATGATGGTCAGCGCCGGCGACCTGATGTCCCTTTACATGGGGCTAGAACTGCAATCGCTGGCGCTCTACGTCGTGGCCTCGCTGCGCCGCGACAGCGTGAAATCGACCGAGGCGGGTCTGAAATACTTCGTGCTGGGTGCGCTGAGTTCCGGCCTGCTGCTTTACGGCGCCTCGCTGGTCTATGGCTATACCGGCACCACGCTGTTCTCGGGCATCCTGACCAGCGCCCATCATGGTGAGGTCTCGATCGGGTTGCTCTTTGGTCTGATCTTCCTGATCTCGGGTCTGGCGTTCAAGGTCTCGGCGGTGCCGTTCCATATGTGGACGCCGGACGTCTACGAAGGCTCGCCCACCCCGATCACCGCCTTCTTTGCCACAGCGCCCAAGGTGGCGGCGATGGGTCTGTTCGCGCGCCTGATGTTCGATGCCTTCGGCAATGCAGTCAGCGATTGGCAACAGGTTCTGGTGGTGCTCTCGGTCCTCAGCATGTTCCTGGGCGCGGTGGCCGCGATTGGCCAGCGCAACATCAAGCGGCTGATGGCGTTCTCGTCCATCGCGCATATGGGCTATGCCCTGATCGGTCTGGCCGCGGGCACCCAGGCAGGGGTGCAGGCGATGCTGATCTATCTGGCAATCTACGTCACCATGAACGTGGGTACCTTTGCCTTTATCCTGATGATGGAGCGGGACGGCCAGCCGGTGGTGGATATCGACGCCCTGCGCCAGTTCTCGCGCCGTGATCCGGGCAAGGCGCTGGCGGTGCTGATCCTGATGTTCAGCCTAGCGGGCGTGCCGCCGATGCTGGGCTTCTTCGCCAAGCTGGGCGTCTGGCAGGCCGGTATCGACGCCGGGCTGATGGGGCTGGTCGTGGCCTCGGCCATCGCGTCGGTCATCGGCGCCTTCTACTATCTGCGCATCGTGTTCTACATGTATTTCGGCGCCGAGAACGAGGAACCGATCGACACCCATTCCTCGCCCGTGCTCTGGGTGGCGCTGATGGGGTCGGCCGCGATGATGCTGGTGGGGCTGTTCTATCAGTTCGGGGTTGAAGGGGCGGCTGCCGCCGCGGCGGCGACGCTTGTCAACTGATCCTGCAACACAACCGACAAAGGAGGGCTCGGTCCGTGGACCGGGCCTTTTTGCGCAATGAGTGAATGGCCTCAAGGCTACGGCAAGCGGGTGCTGGACGAGGTCGACAGCACGCTGAACGAGGCAGGCAGGATCGCATCGACCCTGTCGGGGCCGGAATGGATCATGGCGCGGCGCCAGACCGCCGCCCGAGGGCGGCGGGGCAGGGCCTGGGTGCAAGCGCAGGGCAATCTGGCGGCAACATTGGTGATGCGCCCGGTGGGCGAGGCCAAACAGGCCGCGCTACGCAGTTTTGTCGCGGCGCTGGCGTTGTTCGATGCCTGTGTGGCGGTGACCGGACGGGCAGAGGGGCTGTCGCTGAAATGGCCCAATGACGTGCTGCTGAACGGCGGCAAGCTGGCGGGTATCCTGCTGGAAAGCACCGGCCACGGCAGTGGTGTGGCGCATCTGGCCATAGGCGTCGGGGTCAACCTGGCCGATGCCCCCGGCGCCGACGCGGTCGAGCCGGGCGCGGTCCGCCCGGTCTCGCTGGTCTCGGAGACCGGCGCGCAGGTCGAGCCCGAGCTGTTCCTGACCGAACTGGCGGCTGCCTTTGCGCGATACGAGACGCAGTTCCTGACCTATGGATTTGCGCCTATCCGCAGTGCCTGGCTGGCCCGCGCCGCGCGTCTGGGCGAGGTGATCACCGCACGCACCGCGACGTCTGAAACCGTGGGCACCTTTGAAACGGTGGACGCCGAGGGCAACCTTGTCCTAAACACCGCCCAGGGCCGGGTCAGCATCCCGGCGGCAGAGGTCTATTTCTAGGGAGACAGGGCCATGCTTCTGGCCATTGACTGCGGCAATACCAATACCGTCTTCTCGATCTGGGATGGCGAGAAATTCCTGTGCACGCTCAGGACCTCGACCCATCACGCGCGCACGGCGGATGCCTATTTCACCTGGTATTCGACCCTGATCAAACATTACGGGATCGAAACCGACATCACCGATGTGATCATCTCCTCCACGGTGCCGCGCGTGGTGTTCAACCTGCGCGTCTTTGCCGACCGCTTCTTTGGCTGCCGTCCGCTGGTGGTGGGCAAGCCCGACTGCCTGCTGCCGGTGCAGCCGCGTGTCGATGCGGGTACCGCCGTCGGCCCCGACCGTCTGGTCAATGCCGCCGCTGCCTATGACCGCCATGGCGGCAACAAGATCGTGGTCGATTTCGGTACCGCGACCACATTCGACGTGGTCGATGACGACGGCGCCTATGTGGGTGGCGTGATCGCGCCCGGCGTGAACCTCAGCCTTGAGGCGCTGCATATGGCGGCGGCGGCGCTGCCGCATGTGGATATCGCCAAGCCGCAGGCGGTGATCGGCACCAATACCGTGGCCTGCATGCAATCGGGCGTGTTCTGGGGCTATGTCGGGCTGGTCAAGGAAATCTGCGCCCGCATCAAGGCGGAACGCGACCGCGATATGCAGGTGATCGCGACCGGCGGGCTGGCGGCGCTGTTTCAGCAAAGTGAAATTCTGTTCGATATCTTCGAAGACGATCTGACGATGCACGGGCTGACCGTGATCCATCGCTATAACAAGGAAAACGGGACCGTATGAGCCGTGAGAGATTGATCTACCTTCCATTGGGGGGCGCCGGCGAGATCGGCATGAACGCCTATGTCTATGGCTATGGCAAGCCGGGTAAGGAGCGGCTGATCCTGGTCGATATCGGTGTCGCCTTCTCCGATATGGACACCACGCCGGGGGTGGATCTGATCTGGGCTGACATCTCGTGGCTGCGAGAGAATGTCGACCGGCTTGAGGCGGTATTCATCACCCACGCGCATGAGGATCACGTCGGCGCGGTTGCCCATACCTATGACCAGTTGCGCAAACCGATCCACGCGCGTGCCTTCACCGCAAACCTCGCCCGGCGCAAGATGGCCGAACTGGGCCTGCCCGAGGAGGCGGTACAGACGGTTTCGGCCTGGCCCGAGCAGGTGCAGGCCGGTCCCTTTACCGTCGGGTTCCTGCCGGTGTCGCACTCGATCCCGGAAAGCGCCGCGCTGGTCATCGAGACGCCCGCGGGCCGGATCGTGCATAGCGGCGATTTCAAGCTCGACCCCAACCCGGTGGTGGGCGAGGCTTTTGATCCCGAACTCTGGGGCTCGGTGGGCAAAAGCGGGGTGCGGGCGCTGGTCTGCGACTCGACCAACGTGTTCTCACCCAATCCGGGCCGTTCGGAATCCGAGGTCGGCCCCGAGATCGAGAAACTGGTGGCAGGCGCCACCGGCATGGTGGTGGCGACCACATTCGCCTCGAACGTGGCGCGAGTGCGCACCCTGGCCGAGGCGGGCGCCCGGGCCGGGCGCTCGGTGGTGCTGCTCGGTCGCGCGATGCGGCGGATGATCGAGGCCTCGATGGAAACCGGCGTGCTGACCGAGTTTCCGCCTGTGATCAGCCCGGAAGAGGCGCAGGACATCCCGCGCGATCATCTGATGCTGATCGTGACCGGCAGCCAGGGCGAACGCCGCGCCGCCAGCGCCCAGCTGGCGCGCGGCAAGTATCGCGGGCTGGAACTGGCCGAGGGCGATCTGTTCCTTTTCTCGTCCAAGACCATCCCGGGCAACGAAAAGGAAGTCATCCGCATCATCAACCAGCTCAGCGAAAAGGGCGTTGACGTGGTCGATGACAGCTCGGGCCGGTATCACGTATCGGGCCATGCCAACCGACCTGATCTGGAGCGGGTACATGCGCTGATCGATCCGCAGATGGTGATCCCCATGCATGGCGAGCACCGGCACCTGCGCGAACATGCGCGCGTGGCCGAGGCGGGCGGGCGTCAGGGCGTGGTGGCGGTGAACGGTACCATGCTGGACCTCAGCGGCAATGCGCCCGTGGTGGCCGCCCATATCGAGACCGGGCGCACCTATCTTGACGGCACGGTGCAGGTGGGCGCGCTGGACGGGGTGATCCGCAACCGGATCCGGATGGCACTGAACGGCCATGTGACGGTCACGGTGATCCTGGACGAAGAGGACGAACCGCTGGGCGAGCCCTGGTGCGACGTCATGGGTCTGCCCGAGATCGGCAGCTCCAAGGCGCCGCTGGTCGATGTGATGGAAGAGGATCTGAACCAGTTCCTCATGCGCTCGAACCAGAAGACCCTGCGCGACGATGACCGGCTGGAAGAGGCGCTGCGCCGGATCGCGCGCCAGACCGCCCAGGCGGAGATCGGCAAGAAGCCGGAAGTAACGGTGGTGATCAGCCGCATGCGCTGAGCCGGGCGCGGGACAAGGTCTTGAAAAAGACCTTGTGGGCAAGATTTGACTTCAAATCTTGCCGCGCCTAGCCAAGGCCGGGCTACCCGGTCTCGGGCATAGGATAGCCGCGCAGGCGCAGGAACAGGCTCGCCTCTTCGTTATTGTGGAAATAGGGCACCGAGGCGGGTGGTTCGGGATCGGCCACACGGCCCGCGACCTCTGCCAGCACAACCTCGGTGATGAAGGGCAGATCGAAGCGGCGCGCGTCTTTCAGCGGGATCCATTGCAGGTGAGACAGCTCGTCCGAAGCGTGGGTGAAATCGTCCAGGTCACCCGAGATCGCCCCGGCATCGACCAGGAAGAACCGCGCGTCGAACCGGCGCGGCCGACCCGGCGGGGTCAGGGCCCGGAACACGAATTGCAGCGCCTCGGCCGCCGGCAGGTGGCCGGTCGCTGCGAAGCTCTGCCAATCATCCGGCACCATGCCGGGCCAGTCACCGGGGCTGCCCAGGATCAGGCCGGTCTCTTCCCACAGTTCTCGCACCGCGGCCACCGCCAGCGCATGGCCCAAGCCCTGAGGCGCCTTTTCGGTCAGCCGGTCGGCGCAGACAGGTGGCAGCGGGCTTGCCAGCGGCACCTGCGCGTCCTCGGCATCCACCGCGCCACCGGGGAAAACGAACTTGTTGGGCATGAACGCCGCCTTGGCGCCACGCTGTCCCATCAGGATTGCGGGATTGTCCAGCCGGTCGCGCAGCACGATCACCGTGGCCGCATTGCGGATTGCCGTCTTGTCCTGCTGTTCTGTCATGTCCCCTCCTGCCGGGCCGGGGATCAGCGGTTCTTGTCGAACCCGTGCATACGGCGTGCCCATTGATAGGCGACCACCATCCCCTTCAGCCGAGGCAAAAGGTAGAGCGAGAGGCTCAGGCATCCAAGCGCAAAAATGGTAAACAGCGTCATCGGGCTGGGCCGCCAGGTCTCGAAGACCACCAGCAACAGCGGTGCCATCAGGTGGCCCACGAGCAGGATGGTCAGATAGGCCGGGCCGTCATCGGCGCGGTGATGCATGTATTCTTCGCCGCATTCGCTGCAATGGTCGTTCACCTTGAGATAGGAATGCAGCAGCCGCCCCTGGCCGCAATTGGGGCAACGCCCGCGAAAACCCGTCAGGATGGCGGGCCAGGTCGGGCGGTCGGTCTCGGCGCAGAGGGCTTGATCGGTCATGGGGTCTCTCGGTCTAGGATTGCCCGTCAATCTGGGCCTGTTTCGTCGCCGGGAAAAGGCCACTTGCGGGCCTTGCGTCGGCATGTCGCAAAAAGGGGCGGGCTCCCGGCATCTTTACCCCGGCGCGCCAGCAATGGCAAAATAATGTCGCCGCCCGCGACGGAGTTTCACCGCCCGCCCGTTACAAGGATACGAACGGCGGCACGGGGCCGCTGGCGAGCAAGGGAAACCGATATGAAACATGCAGGCTTTATCGCAGCCCTCCTTTTGACCGGCGTCGCGGTCACCGCCACCTCGGCGCTGGCGATGGGTCCGGGTGGCGGCATGCGCCATAACTTCTCCGAGATCGATGCCAATGGCGATGGCAAGATCACGCCAGAGGAGATGCAAGGCCACCGGGTCGCCATGTTCACCACTGCCGATTCCGATGGCGATGGCAAGCTGAGCCAGGCCGAGCTTGAGACGCAGGCCATGGCCCATGCCAAGGCGCGGGTCGCGTGGATGCTGGAGCGGCACGATGCGAACAAGGACGGAGCACTGAGCCAGGACGAGATGCCGAAGCACCAGAAAGAGGGCAAATCCATGCGTATGTTCGAACACATGGACGCCGATGGCGACGGGGCGATCTCGGAGCAGGAGTTTTCGGAAATGCAGGCTCGAGGGCATGACCGCCATGGCGGCCATGGCATGAAACATGGTTGCGACGGTAAACGGAAAAACTGAGACCGATGGAGCGACGCGCTTCGACAGACGGGCCGGCAGAGGCCGCCGGCCCGGCGGACGAGGCGCTGTTGACGCGGTTTGCCAAGGGCGATCCCCAGGCGGCGCGGGATTTGACCGGTTGCCTGGGGCCTCGGGCCTTCTCCGTGGCGCTCAGGGTGCTGGGCAACCGGGCCGAGGCCGAGGACGTGGCACAAGAGGCGATGCTGCGCCTGTGGCGGATGGCGCCCGAGTGGGAGCCGGGCCGGGCGCGGATCAGTACATGGCTCTACCGTGTGACGCTGAACCTGTGCCTTGACCGCAAGCGGCGGGCGCAGCCGGTCGATCTGGGCACCATGCCCGAACCGCCGGACGACGCGCCACCAGCGATCGAGGTCCTGCAACAGGCGGCGCGGGTCGATGCGTTGCAGGCGGCACTGATGCACCTGCCGGACCGGCAGCGGCAGGCGGTGGTCCTGCGCCATATCGAGGAACTCTCGAACCCCGAGATCGCCGAGATCATGGGGATCGGCGTCGAGGCCGTGGAAAGCCTGACAGCACGGGGGAAACGGGCGCTTGCCGGGCAACTGGCCGGTCAGCGCGCAGCTTTGGGGTATGACGATGACGGATGACATGACCGATCTGGACCGGATGCTGCACGCGGCGCGCGCCGGGCGGGACGACCTGCCCGAGGCGCTGGCGCAGCGGATGCTGGCCGACGCGGCCGGGGTACAGGCCAGCCTGACCCCACGACCCGTGCCGAGGCGCGATCTGCATGCGCATGGCGCCTGGCGTGCTCTGCTGGCGGCGCTGGGGGGCTGGCGCGGCATGGGCGGGCTGGCCACCGCCTGCGCGGCGGGGGTCTGGATCGGCGTCGCACCGCCCGAATTCCTGCCGGATCCGGCGCAGCTGGTGCTGGATGCGCAGACCGAAACCGAGACGCTGGGGTTCTACGACCTGGCCGACATCATCAGCGAGGATGGGTGAATGACAGAGGAGAAAAAGACGCTGGGCTGGCCGCTCCGCCTGTTGTTGCTGGGCTCGCTGGCCCTCAACCTGCTGGTGATCGGTCTGGCGGTGGGGGCCATCTGGCGCTTTGGCGGTGATCATGGTCATCGGCCACCGCTGCCGATGGCGGCAACGCTGTACAGGGCCCTGCCGGATGCCGACCGCGACTATCTGCGCCAGCATGCGCATGGGCGGCTGGATGCCCGGCAGACACGTCGCGCGCAGGATATGGCCGAACTGGCGGCGGCACTCAGGGCTTCGCCCTTCGACGCCGCGCGGTTCGCCGCGCTTCTGGAACAGCATGAAATGCGGCGGGCCGAGGGGCATGAGGTCATGCGCGCGGCATTGATCGACCGGATCGCCGCGATGGATACCGGTGCGCGTGCCGCCTATGCCGACCGCATCGAACGGATGCGGATGCACGGACATCCCCGGCGCGACCGGAACTAGGGCGAAGGGTGGCTCAGGCCGCTGCGGCATCGGCCAGCGACACCCGGTTGCGCCCGGTATCCTTGGCCCGATAGAGCGCCCGGTCCGCCTGTGCGATCAATTCGCCGGGGCTGAGCGGTGGTTCGGTCCCGGCGGGGGTGACGGTGACAAGCCCGATACTGGTGGTGACTGCGATCGGGTGGGCCTGTCCAGGCACCACGAAGGGTTCGCCATTTATCCGGGCACAAAGCCGCGAGGCGGCACCAAGCGCCTGTGTTTGTGAAACGCCCGGCAGCACGATCAGAAACTCCTCTCCGCCGATGCGGGCCAACAGGTCGCCCGAGCGCATCTGGCAGCTCAGCCGCCGGGCGGTTTCGACCAGAACGGCGTCGCCGGCGGGGTGGCCAAAGCGGTCGTTGATGCCCTTGAAATGGTCCAGATCCGCCAGCATCACTGCAAAGGGCTGCCCGGTCTCGGCAGCCTCGTTCAGGATGCGGTCCAGCGCGGGCAGGGCGTAACGGCGGTTGTGCAGCCCGGTCATCGGGTCAGTCAGTGCCGCCTGTAGGCGCGCGTTCAGCGTGCTGCGGAACCGTTCCGCGCGGGCCTTGCGCCGTAGCAGCGTTTCGAGACGCAACACCAGTTCGCGCAGGGCAAAGCCGCCGGGCATCACATCGTCGGCGCCCCGGTCCAGCGCGTCGGCGGCAAGGTGCGCGTTGGCGGGATTGGGAATGGCCAGGATGGCGGCATTGCGTGTGCTGCCGCGGGCGCGCAGATCGGCCAGCAGGCGCAGGCCGGTGGTGCCATCGCTCAACTCGACCACGATCACATCCGGCTCACGGTCACGCAGCAGGTGCTGGATATCCTCCATCCGGTGCAGGTCGATCCGATGGGCCACATGCCCCTTGAGGCGGCTGCGCCAGATGGCGCCGGTGCCGGGGGTCTGGGTGACCAGCGCGATATCAGCGACCCGGGCCGGACCGCGGAACGCGGCGGTCTCCTCGGCAAAACCCATGTCGCGGGCGCCGCTTTGCAGGCGCAATTCCTCGATCCCGGCATAGGCGCGGATCAGGCTGCGGACCCGCGCCAGCAGCACCACGTCGTCATAGGGTTGGGACAGCACATCCTCGATCCCGCTCTCCAGCGCGCTCAGCCGGGCGGTATGGTCGTTCTGCCCGGCGATAGCGATCATCGGGATGTTGGCTAGGCTCTCATCGGCCAGCAGCGCGCGTTTGACATCCATCGCGGTGCCATCGGGCAGGGTCATCGCGCACAGGATCAGGTCCGGGCGCACCCGGCGCAGCAATGCGCCTATCCCCTCCAGCCGGTCGGTCTGCACCACATGGTACCAGGCTGCCGACAGCTGCACCTTGAGCATGATCCGGTTGGTGGAGACACCGTCGAGGATCAGTATCGTTCCCTGCACGGTCCCAGCCTTTCGACTATTGTTTCCAATTCTTGTCAAAGTGTTTATGAGACAGGTTAACAAACCCTTTCCAACCCTCTCCCAGCCGGAGCTTGCATGCGAATTTCCGCCGATGCCGCCGAGACGCTGGCCTTGCAGGCGCTGACTTGGCTGGTGACCAATGACGAGCTGTTACCTGTGTTTCTGGGCTCGACCGGCGCCGATATCGGCGATCTGCGCGCGCGGGCGGGAGACAGGCAGTTTCTTGCCTCGGTGCTGGATTTCCTGACAATGGACGATGCCTGGGTCATTGCCTTTTGCGATGAACAGGGCATTGCTTATGATCAGCCGATGCAGGCGCGCGCCGTTCTGGGTGGTGGCGAGATGCATTGGACCTGACCCAGACAGACGGAGCCATATCACATGCCGATCGACGCGCTCTTGTTCGACAAGGACGGTACCCTCTTTGACTTTGCCGCCACCTGGGGGGCCTTCGGGCGTGCCTTTCTGATCCGCATCGGCGATGGCGACGCGGCACGTGCGGCGCAGTTGGGTGCCATGATCGGTTTCGATTTCGATGCCGCGCGCTATGCCCGTGACAGTGTGGTGATCGCAGGCACGCCGGGCGAGATTGCCGAGGTTTTGCTGCCAGAGCTTCCGGGGGTCAGCCACGGCGCGCTGGTTGACATGATCAACGAGGAAAGCGCCCGCGCGCCGCAGGTTCAGGCGGTGCCGCTGGCGCCCTTTCTTGATGCGATGCGCGCGCGCGGTCTCAGGCTGGGCGTTGCCACCAACGATGGCGAGGCCCCGGCGCGGGCGCATCTGGGTTCGGTCGGGGTGGCGGACCGGTTCGATTTCATCGCCGGCTTCGACAGCGGCCATGGGGCGAAGCCGGGGCCGGGGCAGTTGTTGGCCTTTGCCGACCGGATCGGGCTCGACCCGGCGCGCGTGGCGATGGTGGGCGACAGTACCCATGACATGATGGCCGGGCGCGCGGCGGGCATGACCACGGTGGCAGTGCTCACCGGTCTGGCCGGGGCCGAGGATCTGTCCCCTCATGCCGATGTGGTCCTGCCCCATATCGGCCATATTGGCGACTGGTTGGGGCACTGACGCGAAATTTTGCGTCAATACGCCGCTGTGCTGACCAAAAGCGACATGACGTGTCGTGGATAGAGCGGCTTTGCCGCCGCAAGATGGGAACCTGACCAAAATGTCAGGAGGGTTCCATGGCTGATACCGACACCCGCAAACGCCGCGGCGGAGGCCGCGCCGGCGCCGCCGCCCGCAGGGGCAAGGCCGTCATCGAGCAGATGCCGTGGCGCCTGCCGGTCAATACCGACCGCCCGACCGAGCCGCTGCCCCCCGAGGGGGTCGAGGCGATCCATGACGGGGCCATGCGCATCCTCGAAGAGATCGGCGTCGCCTTTTACAACGAAGAGGCGCTGGCACTGTTCCGCGAGGCGGGCTGTAACGTGGATGGCGAGATCGTCCGCATGGGCCGCGACTGGGTGATGGAAATGGTGGCCAAGGCGCCGCGCGAGTTCACCCTGACCCCGCGCAACCCGGACCGCACGCTCAGGATCGGCGGCAATGTGATCCTGTTCGGCAATGTCTCGTCGCCACCCAACTATTGGGACATGGAGATTGGCCGCAAGGTGCCCGGCAATCGCGAGCAATGCCGCAACCTGTTGAAACTGACGCAATATTTCAACTGTATCCATTTCGCGGGCGGCTATCCGGTCGAGCCGGTGGACATCCACGCCTCGGTCCGCCATCTCGACGTGCTTTATGACAAGCTCACGATCTCGGACAAGGTGATGCACGCCTATAGCCTGGGTAAGGAGCGGGTCGAGGATGTTATGGAGATGGTGCGCATCGCGGGCGGCCTCAGTGACGAGGAGTTCGAGGCGACGCCGCGGATGTATACCAACATCAACTCGACCTCGCCGCTGAAACACGACCATCCGATGATCGACGGCTGCCTGCGGCTGGCGCGGCGGGGACAGGCGATCGTGGTGACGCCCTTTACGCTTGCGGGCGCGATGGCGCCGGTGACCATGGCGGGCGCCGTGGCGCAATCGCTGGCCGAGGCGCTGTGCGCCATTGCCCTGTTCCAATATGTGCGCCCCGGCATTCCCTGCGTGATCGGGACGTTTACCAGCAATGTGGATATGAAATCGGGCGCGCCCGCCTTCGGCACCCCGGAATACATGCGCGCCACCCAGATGACCGGCCAGATGGCGCGGTTCTACGGGCTGCCGGTGCGCTCCTCCGGGGTCTGCGCCGCCAATGTGCCGGATGGTCAGGCCATGTGGGAGACATCCAACTCGCTCTGGGCGGCGGTGCAGTCGGGGACCAACATGGTCTATCACGCCGCCGGCTGGCTGGAGGGCGGGCTGATCGCCAGTCCGGAGAAGTTCATCATGGATTGCGAGGTGCTCCAGCAGATCCAGCGCTATATGGAGCCCGCCACCTATGCCACCACGCCGGACGATATCGCGTTGGAGGCGATCCGCGCGGTGGGCAATGACGGGCATTTCTTTGGTATCCAGCACACTCAGGACCGCTATACCACCGCATTCTACCAGCCGTTCCTGAGCGACTGGAAGAATTACGAGGGTTGGGAGGCGGCAGGCGCCATCTGGACGCCCGAGCGCGCCCATCACCTGTTCAAGGAGATCATTGGTAGTTTCGAGGCGCCGCCCATGGATGAGGGCATTCGCGAGGAGTTGGCCGATTTCGTGGCCCGCCGCAAGGCCGAGGGCGGCGCACCGACCGATTTCTGATCGCTCTGCACAGGTGTCTTTGCCGTTGGCAATCGCGGCGCTGGCCTCATAAACTGAAGCAAGGCAGGCGCAAGAGGCGGGCATGACGGATCTGGACGTGACGGTTGCGATACGGGACCGGCTGGCGCAGGCCGCCGCCGGGACATTGGCCGCGCTGGCGCTTTGGGCGCTGGCCGATGTTTGGGGCCGCGACATCCTGCCCGAGCTGGTCTGGCTCTGTCTGCTCAGCCTGGTGATGGTGCACGCGGGCGCAACGCTGGCGCTGGCTGGCCCGGTCGGCCTTGTTCGGGGTAGCGCGATGAGCCTGTGGCTGTCGCTGCCCGCCACACTGCTGACTTGGTCCGTTGCTGGCCGGTTCGAACCGGCCTCGCGCCTGTTGCAGCATCCGCAATTGGTGCTGGCGCTGGTGGGCTTCGTCTTTGTCGCGCTGCCATTCCTGGTGGTCCGGGCCGAGGGGCGGGGCCGCATGTACGACTATGCCAGCCTGTTTGCCGCCACCTGGGAAACCGCCCTGCGCTTCGTGCTGTCCTGGGTCTTTGTCGGCCTGTTCTGGGGCGTTCTGCTGCTGTCGGATGCGCTGCTTGACCTTGTCGGGGTCGGGGTGATCGACAGGATACTGGAAGAGGGGGTGCTGTTTTACGCGCTCAGCGGCGCTGTGCTGGGTTTTGCCTTGGCGGTGATCCACGAGGCACGAAGCAGGGTCTCTCCCTATCCGGTGTTGCGGCTGTTGCGGCTGCTGCTGCCGGTGTTGCTGACCGTCATGGTACTGTTTCTGGCGGCGTTGCCGCTCAGGGGGCTGAGCGGGCTGTTCGGCGATCTGTCCTCGGCCGCGATCCTGCTGGCCACTGCCGCCGCGGCGATCACATTGATCTCGACCGCGCTTGACCGGGACGAGGCGCATGCGGTGGCCTCGCCCGGACTGCTCGCCAGCACGCGGGCGCTGGCCATCCTGCTGCCGGTACCAATCGCGCTGGCGGTCTGGGCGCTGGGAATCCGCGTGATGGGGTATGGCTGGACGCCTGCGCGCCTGTTCGCGGTGCTTAGCGCGGCGCTGATGGCCATTTATGGGCTGGGCTATTGCCTGCTGGCGCTGCGCGGTGGCGACTGGACGTCGCAACTGCGCCGGTTCAACGTAACGATGGCGGTGTTGTTGCTGGTGGCCACTGCCCTATGGCTGACACCCCTCCTGGACAGTCTGCGCATCTCAACCGCGAGCCAGGTGGCACGCTATGAAGAGGCGCGGGCGGAACACGGCGAATTGCCGATCTGGGAGATGACCCATGACTGGGGCCGGGCCGGGCAGGCCGGGCTGGAGCAGCTGCGGCAACTGGCCATCGCGCGCGAGGACGCCGGGCTGATCCGAGCGCTGGAGCGGGCCCGCGCGGTGGACAGCCGCTATCTTTTCGAGACGCCGGAACTGCCGCTGACCGAGGATCTGGTGCCCGAACTGGTGGCGCGGATGCAGGTGCGCCCGGACGGTTCCGGGCTGAGCGCGGCGGATCTGGCCGGCATCCCGCAGCACGAGTTGCAGAGCTGGCGCGATGGATGCGCCCGTCCGCTGCCCGATGGGCGGCCCGGTTGTGCGCTGATCCGGGGTGCCTTCAGCCCGGCGGTTGCCGCCGACGACCAGGCCATCGTGCTCTTTCTCGACGAACTGGGCCGGGTCCGTGCCACTCATTTGCGGCGGAATGCGGCTGGCGATCTGTTCCTGCGCCCTGCCGGAGATCCGCGGCAGAGCAGCGAACTGGCCGCGGCGTCAGATTTGCTAATGCGGGTGCTGGATGGTGCATTTGCCGTCGTGCCATCGGGTCAGCAGGCGCTGGAGGTCGATGGAATGCTGATCTCACCCCGAGACTAGGAGCAATTCAAGGTAAAGACAGGGCGCTGTTGGCGCTTTGTTAATGTTTCGAATGCCACAGTACCGGCAAGCGTTAGGGGACCATCCATGCATGGGCTGATCAACAGGGCCATACAATCCTTTGTATGCAATACCTATGGACAGAGCCGCTGGATCCGCGTGACGGAGGCGGCGCATCTCGGATTTGTCGAATTCGAGGCGATGCTTGTCTATGAGGATGAAACTTCGTTGCGGGTCTTGCAGGAACTGTGCCTGGAACTGGGCCGCCCGCAACGCGAAGTGCTGGAGGATCTGGGTACCTACCTGGTGTCGAACCCCAATACCGAGGCGCTGCGCCGACTGCTGCGGTTCGGTGGCGTGACCTATCTGGAGTTTCTGCATTCGCTCGACGATTTGCCCGACCGCGCACGGCTGGCGGTGTCGGACCTGTATCTGCCGGCGCTGGAACTGCGCGAGGAGGCGGGTGGCCGGTTCAGCCTGACCTGCCATGCGGGCCTGCCCGGCTATGCCAATGTGATGATGGGGGTGTTGCGGGCCATGGCCGACGATTATGGCGCCTTGGTGATGCTGGAACATGCCGGAACGCGCGGCCGGGCCGAGGTGATCGAGATCACGCTGATCGAAACCGCCTTTGCCGAAGGGCGCAGTTTCGAACTGGGGGCGCGCGCGGGATGATTGATCTGGAAGACCTTGCCTTTCTGCTGGAACGGCTCTGTCCGATGTATGTGCTGCTGGACCGCTCTGGCCGGATGACCCGTGTCGGACCCACATTGCAGAAACTGCGTCCGGAGCAGCCGATGCAAGGCGAGAAGTTTCTGGAGACCTTCGAATTGCTGCGCCCCCGGTCGGTGGCGACGGTGCCGGCGCTGATGGCCAGTTCCGGGGCCAAGCTGCATCTGAGCCTGCGGGACGAACCGCGCACCGCGCTCAAGGGGTTGATCGTGCCCTTGCCGGGCGAACAGGGAGCCATCGTCAACCTGTCCTTCGGCATCTCGATCCTGGACGCGGTGCGTGACTATGCACTGACCAGCGCCGATTTCTCGGGCACCGATCTGGCCATCGAACTGCTCTATCTGGTCGAGGCGAAATCGGCGGCGATGGAGGCCTCGCGCAAGCTGAACCTGCGGCTTCAGGGTGCGATGATCGCTGCCGAGGAGCAGGCCTTTACCGACACGCTGACCGGGCTCAAGAACCGCCGCGCGATGGATCACATCCTGTCGCGGCTGCTGTCGGGGACCACCCCGTTCGCGCTGATGCATCTGGATCTCGACTATTTCAAATCGGTCAATGACACGCTGGGCCATGCCGCCGGCGACCATGTGCTGCAACATGTGGCCCGGGTAATGGTCGAAGAGACCCGCGGCGACGATACGGTGGCGCGGATCGGCGGCGATGAATTCGTGCTGATCTTCAATCACCTGCAAGAACGTGAGCGGCTCGACAGTATTGCCCGCCGTCTGATCGACCGGCTGGAGGAGCCCATTCCCTTTAACGGCGAGGAATGCTGTATCTCGGCCAGCGTGGGAACGGTTCTGTCCTCGCAATTCGCCCGGCCCGAGGCCTCGGCCCTGCTGCATGCGGCCGATCTGGCGCTTTATGCGGCCAAGCGAGCGGGGCGGGCGACGCATCGGTTCTATGACGCGGACCTGTCCTCGGCCCGGGTCGAGCCGCTTGAACGGGCGGGCACGCTGCTTGCTGGAGACGATGCCGAAGTCAGGCAGAGGACGGCCCGCAACATGGCGGGTTAGCGCCAGCGGACCAAAGGCTGCGCCACAACAACCTTGACATTCCGCCGTGGGTTTGGTCGCATTGCTCCAGTTGAGGTCATTTTCGAAACCGGGCCGTTGCGCGCCCGAACACGCGCGGTCAATGGCAGCAAGGAAAGGTCATTGACATGATGAAGCGACGCCTTTGTGCATCTTTCGTAGCCGCGAGCATGGTGGTGGTGCCGGCTCAGCGCGCCATGGCCGACGAGGCTGCTGCGCTGATCGGTGGCGCCTTGCTGGGCGGCCTGATCGTGAACGAGGTTCACAAGAACAAGCAGCGCCAGCGGCAGGCCCAGTCCCGTACGACACGCCAGTCGACCGGTGTCTCCTCGGCGCAGCGCCAGCAGAATCGCGAAGTGCAGAGCGCGCTGAACTATTTCGGTTATAATGTCGGCACCGTTGACGGGTCTCTGGGGCGCCGCAGCCGCGCCGGCATCTCGCATTTCCAGGCTGATATGGGCTATCCGATCGACGGCTATCTTGACGATCACGAGCGCGGCTTCCTGCTTGCCTCGCATCAGCGTGCCTTGGCCAGCGCCCATGTGGCGCCGTACAATCAGATCCTGGCGAGCCAGGGGCAGGGCGGGCTTCTGCGCACATATCGCAACGAACAGCTGGGAATACAGACCCCGCAGGCCGTGCAGCCGGTACAGCCCCAGACCCATATGGCGGCAACGGCCCCGCAGACGTCGCAGGTGGTGACCGCACGGGCGGCGACCGGTGCGGCCCTGCCCAATTTCGGCTTCGCCCAGACCACACCTGTTTCGATCAACGCCCATTGCAACGAGGTCAATCTGCTGACCACCTCGAATGGCGGGCCCAGTCGCGCCGGACAGTTGCGCGAGCCGGTCTTTGCATTGAACGAACAGTTCTGCCAGGCCCGCAGTCAGGCGATGACCGAGGCAAGCCAGATCGAGGTCACGATTCCCAACATGACCGCCGTGCAGGTCGAGCAGCAATGCGATGGCCTCGCCCAGGCAATGGCGCCGCAGATGGTGGGCATCGACACCAAGGCCCCGTCCGAGGTGGTCGCGGCCACTTCGGCCTTCTTGCAGGCCTCGGGTCAGCCGATGGCCAGCCTGATTTCGGGCGGCAAGATCTGTCTAGGTGTCGGATACCGCACCGACAACGCCGAGATGGCGCTGGCCTCGGCGACGCTGTTGGCATCGGCCGGTCAGCTTGGCTATGGCGAGGTGGTGAGCCACCAGCTGCGTCAGGGCTTTGGTGCTCCGGTCGGCATGGCACGCGCCGGTGAGTGGATGCGACTGGCGCTGAACGCGGCCCAGAGCGGGTCGGGCGTGTTGGGACAGACGCCGGAACGGGTCGCCGTGCTGACCGAGGCCTCGACTTCGGCTGCGGCGGCACCTGCGATCCCGGTCTTCTCGGCCTCGACCAGCGGCAACTGAGCCTAGCGGCCTGCCTGCGCGATCCGGCGCGCGATCAGCGCCGGAACCGGGGGCAGGTCACCCAGAACCGGCAACAGCGCCCCGGCATAGCCTGCCTGTTCCAGCGCCTGCGGCACGTCCTCATTGGCATGGCCACCGGCGCAGGCAAAGAAGGGCAGGCAGAGCGACATCGAGTCATGCCCGCTTGCGGCCTCGGTGATCGAGGGCGCCTCTTCGACAAATCCCACTGACAGACGGGCCACGGGCAGATGCGCCCGAAGGTGCTCGGCAAAGCCATTCGCCACGGCGCTCGGGTTGCGGCTGCGGCCCGAGCCGTGTGCGGCCAACACCAGCCCGCTTTCGGCCACCGGCCAGCCGCGCTGCTCCAGCTCCGTTGACAGATGCGCGGCGATCAGGGCGGGCAGGTCGGGGTCGATGCCCAGCGGATCAAGGATCGTGTTTGCGCGCCCGTCCAGACGGCGCGGCAGGGCCGAGGTGACGAACCAGCCCCTCGCCATGAAGAGGGGATAGATTGGCACCGTTTCGGGCAAGCTCTCCAGCGCGGCCTCAAGCCGGCCCGGAGCGGCCAGGGTTGCAGAATGCACGGTCAGGCCGGGGCCGGATGCAGCGACCCGTGCGGCAAAACGGGTCAGAGCGGCCTCGGCCGGGTCCGGGTCCGAGGGCTGTCCATGGGCGACGATCAGGGCGGTTGTCTCTGTCATGGTCCGAGTTGTGGGGCGCGTGCGGGCGAAGTCAACCCAGCAACATCAGCCACATCCACACGGTCAGGATCGAGGCGGCGGTCGCCACCAGCACCGACGAGGCCGCGACCCGTTTGGCGCGGCCATAAATATTGGCAAAGATATAGGCGTTGAACCCCGGCGCCATGGCCGCGTTCAGCACGCCTGAGCGGAACAGGTCCTGCGGCAGCGCCAGCGCCGAGCCGAACAGCCAGACCAGACCGGGATGCAGCAGCAGCGAGATGGCGCAGATATAGGCGATCACTCGGGTGTCGCCCTCGGGCCGGTACTGCACCAGCACACCGCCCAGGGCGAACAATGCCCCCGGCAGCGCCGCGCGGATGATCAGCGACAGCGCGTCATCGGCGATCTGCGGCAGCGAGATTCCGGTGAGATTGACGACAAAGCCCAGTGCGATCCCCAGGATCAGCACGTTGCGAAACATGGCGTTAAGGACCGAGGTCACCATCTTGCGCCCGCCGCGCCCGCGATTTCGGATCACCTCCATCGTGGTGATCCCCAGCGCATAGCAAAAGGGCGAGTGGATGGCGATGATGGCATAATTGCCGACCAGGTTTTCGGGGCCATAGGCGCGCTCGGTGATGGCCAGCCCCAAGAGGACCGAGTTGGAAAACAGGCAGCAAAAGCCGATGGCGACGCTATCCTCCCAATCGCGGTTAAAGAGGAATCGCGCGCCAAGCAGGCCAGCGGTGAAACATAAGAACGCCGCCATGTAGAAACTGGCCAGCAGCGCGGGGTCGAAGCCCGCGTTCAGATCCAGATTGGCAATGGCGCGAAACAGCAGGCAGGGGATGGCGAAGCCCTGGGTGAAGCGCATCACCCCGTCGATATGCTCGGGCTTGAAATAGCCCGCAAGCGTGGTGCCATATCCCGCGCCGATCACCAGAAAAACCGGCAGAACAACATCTATCAGCGCCTGAAACATGGTTCAGCCGGCCCTGCTTTGTGGGGCCGGGAACATATGGCGACGCGCAGACAGGGCGACCTCAGAGCGCGTAGCGGATCACCATCCCGTCATAGGCGGGGGTGATGTGATCGGGGGTTTCGGCGGCTACGGTGTCGTAATCAAGGTCGATATGCATGTTGGTCAGCACCGCCCGGTGCGGCGCGGCGCGTGCGATCCAGTCCAACGACTTGTCCAGATGCGCATGCGTCGGGTGCGGGGTCCGGCGCAGCGCGTCCAGCACCCAGCAATCGAGATCCTGCAACTCGGCCCAGGCCTCGTCATAGATCTCGGCCACGTCCGGCAGATAGGCCAGATCGTGAATGCGAAAGCCCAGACTGTCGATCGAGCCATGGCCGACCCGGAACGGGCGAAAGGCGATCGGGCCGCCGGGGCCGTCGATCTCGAACGGGCCCGAGATCGTCTTCATCTTCAAGATCGGCGGATAGGGCGAGCCATCGGGCTGTACAAAGGCATAGCCAAAGCGCGACAGCAGCGCGTTCTGGGTATCGCCATCGGCCCAGACTGGGATGCGGGCGCGCATGTTGAACACGATCATCCGCAGATCATCGATCCCGTGCACGTGATCGGCATGGGAATGGGTATAAACCACCGCGTCAAGCCGCCCGGTACCGGTATCCAGCAGCTGGCTGCGCATGTCCGGTGTGGTGTCGATCAGCACGGTTGTCACGCCCGCGTCGCTTTCACGCTCGACCAGCATCGAGCAGCGGCGGCGGGTGTTGCGCGGATTGGCCGGGTCGCAGTCGCCCCAATGGCCGCCCAGACGCGGCACCCCCCCGGACGAGCCGCAGCCCAGGATGGTAAAGCGCAGCTCGCCGCTCATGCAGCGGCCTTGAAGCGGGCGGCCTTGGTGAACAGCCGGTCGAAATTGGCCTGCGTGCGGGCGGCGAAATCGGCGTAGTCCAGCCTGAACAGATCGGCCCCGACCCGCGCGGTATGGGCGGTATAGGCCGGCTCGTTGCGCCGGCCCCGATGCGGCGGCGGCGCCAGATAGGGGGCGTCGGTCTCGACCAGTATCCTGTCGAGCGGCGCGTCGGCGAAGATATCGCGCAACTCCTGGCTTTTGGGGAAGGCGGCGATGCCCGACATCGACAGGTAGAATCCCAAATCAAGTGCGGCCCGCGCCAGCGCGGGCGAGGAGGAGAAACAGTGCATCACGCAGGAATAGGGCGCGCGCTGGTGTTCCTCGGCCAGGATGCGGGCCATGTCGTCATCGGCGGCGCGGGCGTGGATGATCAGCGGCAGGCCGGTTTCCTGCGCCGCGCGGATGTGAATGCGCAGCGAGCGCTGCTGCACCTCGGCGCTGTCGGCGGTGTAGTGATAGTCGAGCCCGGTCTCGCCGATGCCGACGAATTTCGGGTGCCGGGCCAGCGCCACCAGTTCCTCGACCGTCGCCATGGGTTCCTCGACGGCGCTCATCGGGTGGGTGCCAGCGGCATAGAAGACGGGCGCATGCGCCTCGGCGATGGCGCGCACGGCGGGTTCGTTCTTCAGCCGGGTACAGATCGTCACCATACGGGTCACGCCGGCCCGCGCGGCGCGGGCCACGATCTCGTCCAGCTGCCCTTCGAAATCGGGGAAATCGAGGTGGCAATGGCTGTCGGTGATCTCGGGTGTGGTGTCGGTCGTGCTCATCGGCCCCAGCTGGCGGTATCCTGCATCTTGAACACCGTATCTAGGACAAGCGCTGCGGGGTCAAGGTTCACCGCCTGCCCATGCCGGGCGCGGGCCGAGATGGTGGCCGCAACATCGGCCCAGCGGCGACCGCTGTCGGGGTCGGGGGCGAGGCGAGAGAGAACCTGCGCCTCTCCCATCGCGGCCTCGGGCCAGGGTGGTTCGCCAGTGGCGCCGGTACGTGCCAGTCGGGCCAAGGCGATGTCGACAAGGCCCAGCAGAAGGTCGAACCGTTCGGCCGCGCCGCGCCCGGCCGCAGCCTCGGCCAGCGCCAGCGCGCGCGGGCGGTCGAGCCGAGGCATCGTGTCCAGAAGCGCGATCAGCTCGCCATAAAGCGCGAGCCCTTCGAGGTTCAAGAGCCGCAGCGCCCGCCCGACCGAGCCCGAGGCGAGCGCGGCCAGGTGTTCCGGCATCGCCTCGGTTCCGGCGCCAGCCTGTTCCAGCGCCGCCTGCATGTCGGCGGGCGACAGCGGTGTCAGGCGCAGGGTGCGACAGCGCGAGCGGATGGTCGGCAACAGGCGCGAGGGTTGGTGCGACACCAAAAGCAGCGTGGTGCGCGCGGGCGGCTCCTCGAGCATCTTCAACAGCGCGTTGGCGGCGCTGGTGTTCATTTCGTCGGCGCTGTCCACAATCACCACGCGCCGCCCGCCATCGGCCGAGCTGAGGCCGAAGAAGCGGCCCAGCTTGCGGATATCCTCGACCACGATCTCGGCGCGCAGACGCCCCTGGTCGTTGACCGAGCGGGTGATCGCGGCCAGTCCCGGTTCGGCCCCGGCCTGCATCCGGCGCGCGACCGGGTGTTCCGGGTCGATGTCGAGCGTCTGTGGCGGCGGGGGGGCGCCGAACAGGCCGTCGTCGGACTGTGGTGGCGTGGCGAGCAGAAACCGCGCGATGCGCCAGGCCAGCGTTGCCTTGCCGACCCCCTCGGGCCCGGTCAGCAGCCAGCCGTGATGCAGCCGGTCCGAGCCATAGGCGGAGAGAAAGGCCCGCTCCGCGGCGTCCTGGCCAAACAGGCGGGGCGTCTCGCGCGGATGCGGTGCACCGGGCGCCTGATCCGGGGTGGGGAGGTCGTCGCTCATTGGGGTGGATTCAGGTGGCTCAGCGCGATTTTGGTCACATCCGCCGCCACGCTATCCATGTCGCGATTGCCGTCGACGATGCGGAACCGATGGTCATATTCCCGCGCCAAGTCGAGAAATCCGGCGCGCATGCGCTGTTGCAGCTCGGGACCGAAATCCTCGAACCGTTCCTCGCTGCCCTGTCGGCCCTTGGCGCGGCTCAGGCCGGTTTCGGGGTCCATGTCGATCAGCAGGGTAAGGTCCGGCTCGCGTCCGATCATCAGCGCGTGCAACTGGTCGACCAGTTGCCGCAGGTCGCCGCGCGACAGGCCCTGATACATGCGGGTGCTGTCGGCGAAACGGTCGCAGATCACCACGCGGCCCGCTGCCAGCGCCGGTTCGATGGTGCGTTCCAGATGATCGCGGCGAGCAGCGGTAAAGAGCAGAATCTCGGTTTCCGCCGACCAGCGGTCGGGGTCGCCTTCAAGCACCAGACGGCGGATTTCCTCGGCCCCGGGAGAGCCGCCCGGCTCGCGCGTCAGCACCACGTCATGGCCCGCCGCACGCAGGGTTTCGGCCAGCAGCCGCGCCTGGGTGGATTTGCCCGATCCGTCGATGCCTTCGAAGGTCAGGAACAGCCCCGTGCCGCTCACATCGCCTCCGCCGGTCCGGCGTTGAGCTGGCGCAGCAGCAGGTTGGCGGCGGTCTTGATCCGCACCACAAAGCCACCCGCCGGCACCGCCTCGGCCGCCACCAGCGGGCGGCGAATTTCAGGCAGGTCGTCGGGCTTGATCACCAGTTCGGCCAGTTGCTGGCCTTTGGCAATGGGGGCGTTGATCGGGCCGTCATAGACCACTTCGGCCTCGACCTTGGTGTCGGACAAAACCGGCAGCAGCAGGTTCAGATCCTCGGCCGGAACCAGTCCTACCGATTGTTTTGCTCCCATCCAGACTTCGGCGCGGGCGACCGGGTCTTCGGCGCGGGCAACGGTTTTGGTGGCAAAGTGGCGAAAGGACCAGTTCACGATCGCTTCGGCCTCCTCTGCGCGGCGGGCTTCGCTCTCGAGGCCGGTCAGCACAAAGATCACCCGGCGGTCGCCCTGCCGGGCCGAGCCGACAAGGCCATAGCCCGCCTCGGCGGTGTGCCCGGTCTTGAGCCCGTCTGCCCCGATATCCAGCTTGAGCAGCGGGTTACGGTTGCGGACATTCGATGGCGCGCGGCCGTCAAAGGCGAATTCCGTCTCGGCAAACAGCGGGTAGTACTCGGGGAAATCGGTGATCAGCCGATTGGCCAGCACCGCCAGATCATGCACCGACATCAGATGCCCCGCCGCGGGCCAGCCGTTGGAATTGGCGAATGTCGAGCGGGTCATGCCCAGTTGCTCGGCGCGTTTGGTCATGAAGCGGGCAAATCCGGCCTCGGTCCCGTCGGGGCTGAGCGCCTCGGCGATCACCGCGCAGGCGTCGTTGCCGCTGAGCACGATGATGCCGCGCAGCAGGTCCTCGACCCGCACCCGGTCTGTGGTGTTGAGGAACATGGTCGAGCCACCATAGCTCATCGCGTGCTGTGACACCGGCAGCCGCTCGTCCAACGTTAGCCGTCCGTCGCGCAGCGCCTCGAAGGTGACGTAGAGCGTCATCAGCTTCGACATCGACGCGGGCGGCAACGCCTCGTCCGCATTCTTGTTGAGCAGGACGGTGCCGGTGCTTTGATCCAGCACATAGGCGGCGCGCGCCGAGGTGTCATAGGCCAGCGCGGGCAGGGCGGCCAGCGCCAGGCCCAGGGCCAGCAGGGCGGAGCGGATGAAAGTCGGCACTGGGAAACCCTCCCGTCTTAGTTCTTCACTGCATAGGCGTCCGAAAAACCGGTGCCCTGAACCTGCTTCAGCAGCGCGGTGCGTTCGGATTTCGACTGCGCCGGGCCGACCACGACCCGCCAGAAACTCTTGCCGCTGGTGGCCTCTTGCCGGATCGTTGGCACCATGCCTGCGGCGCGCATCTGATCCGCGGCTCGTTTTGCGTTGGCTTCGACGCTGAAGATGCCGATCTGGATATAGGGCTTGTCCAGCGACGAGGTCTGCGGTTTCGGCTTGGGTGGTGCGGCGGGGGCGGGGGCTGCCGCCGGGGCCGGGCTGGGCGCGGCTGCTTCGATCGCGGCGGCAGCACCGGCAACCGGGTCAAGCGTGGTTTCGGCCACCTCGGGCAGTGGTTCGACCGCGTCGGCCTCGGCCAGCGTCTCTTCAAGCGGCGGCTCCTCCTGAACCTCTTCTCGGCGCAGCGCGGTCACGTTCAGTTCCACCGGCGCACCGGCCAGCATGCCCAGCGCGGCAGCGGCATCGGACGAGGCCTGAATACGTGGGCCGGGAATGTCGCGTTCGCGTCGGAAAAGGGCGCCAATCACGAACTTGTCGTTGGTGGCGTTGCGAATGATCACCCGCTCGGGTTCCTTGACGTCGGGATGCGCCACCCAGACACCGCCCAGCGACGGCCGCCCATCCCACAGACCGGCCTCTGTCACCTGGAATACCTCGGGCGCCTCGACATCGCGTTCGACCAGCTTGGTGCTGCGGGTCTCGGCGCTGGCGGCTGCCTCCTTGTCCTTGGGTTGAAGAAAGGACAGGTTCGCGCCCTCTTCGCACCCGGCCAGCAGCAAAAGGCTGAGGCCCACGGCCGACAACCGGGTCAGTGGGCTGGACAATGGCGTCTTGCGGTGCATGTCGATCGTTTCCTTGCCTGTATTCGGGGTCGGTGCGGCCCCATTGCCGGTTGTCCGGTCATTACGCTGCTGCGGGCGCCACGGCCCGGTTCCGGGCGGATCATAACGCGCGGAACCGCCCTTTGAAAGCCTGCTGCACGGGCTTCGGCAAGTTTTCCCGGTTGGCCTCTTGCCTCGTCCGGGGCGAAAGCATAGAGGGAATGCGACCGGGGAGGTGGCAGAGTGGTCGAATGCGGCGGTCTTGAAAACCGTTGATGGTGAGAGCCATCCCAGGGTTCGAATCCCTGTCTCCCCGCCAGCCACCTTCGGGTACTCCCCCTGTAACGAAGTAGACGCCCTTTCTGCCGGGTATTCCGGGCGGTTGCGCTTTGTGTCGGCGCTTGGAGACGCATTGGAGCGAGGTAGAGGGGCGAGAATTCGGGCGCAGTCTCTGCGGGCCATTTGGGCGGTGCGGTTTTTCGTTTCGGGGAGCGATTAACAGGGAATTTACAGGGAAAAACGCAACGGCAGTGCCGCTCCGATGTTGCGGCGACACGCGTGAATGAGACCGGGCCGATCTCTGGCGCAGAGACCGGCCCGGGAGTTGAGCGTTTGGAGAAGGATCAGGCCTTGGGCAGTCCGTAGAGCTGTTCCTGCTCTGCCCAATCGAGGGGGATCGGTTGGGAGAGGATGCGCCGGGCGGTCATTTCGGGCGGCAGCGTGCCGGCGAGGATCGCCTGCTGAAGCCGGGGCGACAGGAAGGCCAGTTGCGATCGGGTGCGGACGAAGGATTCGGACTGGCCGCTCTTGCTGATGACACCGGACATCGGGATGCCGACGCGCAGGTCACGGGTCCAGTCATGCGCCTGGGTAAGGTTTCTCAGCAGCACCGGGTCTGGCATGGGTGCGCGCGTTCCGGTCACGATCCTTGTTTCCACGCCGCGGCGGCGCAGGGTGAGCGGCTGTGTAAAGGACAGCACCTCAGGCGCGAAGGTGTCAGCGGCAAGGTCAAAGCAGTTTGCCAGAGCCGCTGGATCGCAGGTGAGGGTGAGGGACGCGCGAGCAAGACGGGCCTCGGCGATGAGTGGAGCGACCTCTGCCGGCCGGGTGCGGAGCGCCTTGCCCAACACCTCGGCCCGCGCCAGGAGCGCTTCGGCATTGCTTGCATCCGGGGTGGCGAGAAGACGGTGCGATTTGACCATTGCCTCGAGGTGATCCGCGAGACCGGCGGCCACGACCTTCTCGAAGGCGGCCGCCGGCAGGCGCCAGCCGGACGGATCGGGACCGCCTGAGATCAGGCGGTTGGAGACATAGTAGCGATGGCACCGTCCGGCCTTCAGTGTGTGGGTGGGTGTGAGGCGGTCGCCGGTGTCGTCCCAGAGCTTTCCGGTCAGAGCCGCTGTCCACCCCGAACCGGTTCCGTTGGCCGTGCCGCCACGCCCGCGGCGCGAGGCTGCATCAAGCCGGGCCTGGACGCGGGTCCAGAGATCGGGGTCGAGGATCGGGGCGTGCAGCCCGGGCCAGACCTTGTACTTGTGGCGGATCTTGCCGATGTAGACCGGGTTGCGCAGGAGGTGCTGGATCTGTCCGTTGCTGAGCCGGGACCCTCCACTCTTACGGCCGGATCTGTCGGTGCGGAGCTTCGATCGCAGGCCAAGCCGGTCCGCCTCGCGGGCCACAGCCCCAAGCGCGCCGAGATCGTCATAGAGCTGGAACAGGGTGGTCACCATTTCCGCCTCGATAGGGTTGATCACCAGGGTGCGTTTCTCCGGGTCGGGGTGACGGTCATATCCGAGGGGCAGGTTGCCGCCCATCCAGAAGCCCTTCTTCTTCGAGGCCGCGATCTTGTCGCGGATGCGCTCGGCAGTCACTTCGCGTTCGAACTGGGCGAAGGAGAGGAGCACATTGAGGGTGAGGCGACCCATGGACGAAGAGGTGTTGAATGCCTGGGTAACGGAGACGAAGGAGCAGCCCGAAGCTTCGAAGCGGTCGACCAGCTTGGCAAAATCCATCAGCGACCGGGTCAGGCGGTCGATCTTGTAGACGACGATCATGTCAATTCGGCCGAGTTCGATGTGGTCGAGCAGGCGCTTCAGGGCCGGCCGGTCCAGCGTGCCGCCGGAGATCCCCCCATCGTCATATCGGGCGGAAATCAGTTTCCAGCCCTCGTGCTTCTGGCTCGCGACATAGGCGGAGCAGGCCTCGTGCTGGGCATCGAGGGAATTGAACTCCTGTTCGAGCCCGTCCTCGGAGGACTTGCGGGTGTAGATCGCGCAGCGGATGGTCTTCTGTCCGGGCTTCATCGGGTGGAGCCTTTGCCATTGGTGACCCGCCGGGTGCCGGGTGCCTTCGGGGCGCTGGTGAGCCCGAAGAAACGCGGCCCGGACCAGCGTGCGCCGGTGATGGCGCGGGCGACGGCGGAGAGGGAGGGATAGGTCTTGCCCTGCCAGAGACAGCCCGCCTCGAGAATGTCGACCACGTGGGTGACCCCGTTCCACTCCCGCAACAGTCGCCCGCCGGGCCGAAGCGCGGGGGACACCTTGCGCGTCTCGCCGGCCGCTTCCCGGGCAATCCGATCCACCAGGGCCTTGGGCAGGCCACCTTGCTGCCGGGACTGCAGTTCGAAGGCGAGGAAACGCCGCAGAAAGACCTGGCTCAGGCCCTTGGGAGGTGGGGCGGCGAAGATATCTCGCCAGAGACCAAGCAGGGTGTCGCGATCGGCAGTCTCGAGCGTGGCAAGCGACGGCAGGGGGATCGGGTGTGCCTTGCCTGTTGCCGGGGGAGTAATCTCGGGCAGGTCTTTCATCGCTGCTCTCTCCTTCTTGTTCGGCCGATCGGGAGGGATCAGCCTGTACCGGGAGAGGCCCAGACTCGGGCCGGGCATGGGGCCAGTGACGCTCCGTGTCGCGTCAAAGTCCAGTGGTTTTTGGCAATCTTTTCAATCTGGATTTTATCACCTGGATGATAAATAAGTATATGAAAGAAATACAATAATTCACTTTTTGAGGCGTGCTTTTACGCTATGCTGATATTGGGCCACTCGTGCTGATTCCCTCGTGGGAACACCCGATGAACCCAATTCACCGAGCCATTGCAGGCGATGGCTCTCAATCGCAGACAGACGTTATCGGAGGTCGTCTGTTTGCTCATGGGGTGGTCGCTAACCACCCTTTTAGGAGCAGTATGAGACATGAGTGCTCAGATAGAAGAAACCCCGATCGCGGCGCTGACGCCATGGAAGCGTAACGCACGCAAGCACCCCAAGAAACAGATCCAGCAAATCGCGGCGAGTATCGAGGCTTTCGGCTTCAACACGCCGGTGTTGATCGATGCGCAGAACCGCATTCTCGCGGGCCATGGACGGGTCGCGGCGGCCCGCCACCTGGGCCGGGACACGGTTCTCTGTCTGAGACTGGAGCGCATGAGCGAAGAAGAGGCCCGGGCCTTTGTCATCGCCGACAACCAGTTGGCGCTGAATGCCGGTTGGGACGAGGACCTTCTGGCCGAGGAACTCGAGGCCTTGCTGGCCTCGCCCGATCTCGGCTTCGATATCGGCGCGATCGGTTTCTCGGTCCCGGAACTGGACATGATCATGGACGGGGTGTCGCCAGCGGAACCGAACGATCCCGCCGACGATGTCCTGCCCAAAAACGTGCCGGTCCGCTGTCGTCCGGGTGAGCTTTGGCAACTGGGGCAGCACCGCCTTATCTGCGGCAATGCGCTGGACCCGGATGTGGGGCAGGCCCTGATGGGGGATGATCGCGCGCGGATGGTCTTCACGGATCCGCCCTACAACGTGCCGATCGAGGGCCATGCCGGCAATTCCGGCCGGACGCGTCATCGTGAGTTCGCGATGGCGGCGGGCGAGATGACACCCGAGGGTTTCACCGCCTTCCTCTCTGACGCGTTCGGTCAGCTTGCCAGGCACAGCATGGATGGTTCGATCCACTTTATCTGCATGGACTGGCGCCATCTGGGCGAGGTGCAGGCGGCGGGAGGGCAGGTCTATTCGGAGCTGAAGAACCTGATCGTCTGGGTCAAGGACAATGGCGGCATGGGCACCTTTTACCGATCCCGCCACGAGTTCATCCTGGCCTTCAAACACGGCACGGCCCCGCATGTGAACAGCTTCGAACTGGGCCAACACGGCCGCTATCGGACCAATGTCTGGGAATATCGCGGGGTTAATACGCGCAAGCGGGGACGCATGGACGAACTTGCAATGCACCCGACGGTCAAACCGGTGCAGATGATCGCGGATGCGATCCGCGATGTCTCGGGGCGGGGCGAGATCGTGCTCGATCTCTTCGGCGGCTCCGGTTCGGCGTTGATCGCGGCGGATAAGACCGGCCGGCGGGCGCGGCTCTGCGAGATCGATCCCGTCTACTGCGACCGGATCATCGCGCGCTGGGAGGCCTATGCCAAGGATACTGCGGTTCTGCTGTCCCCCGGACGGGACGGTGAGGCCCACGGAATGGAGGCTGCAGAATGAGCAAGGATGATGACAAGCCGCCGTTCCTGCCCTCGCCGAATTACGAGGTGGGCTATGGCAAGCCTCCGCGGGACAAGCGGTTCCGCAAAGGGGCATCGGGCAATCCCAAGGGCAGGCCGGTAGGGGCATTCAATCGCCGTTATTCAGGTCCACAGGAACGGCTGTTTAATGCGGTCAGGAAAGCCGCTGAGCGCGAGGTCATGGTTCGCGACGGGGCCAGGGAATCGAACATGACAATGACGGAAGCGATGGTCAGTGCCATGTTCGTGAAGGCTGTTCAGGGCAGTGCCCGACACGGAGAAATAGTGCTCAGGTTGATGGCCGCTGACGACGCACATGCAAGACGTCAGAACGAACGTTTGCTCAAGAATACAATTGCCTACAAAACGTACTGGGAAAACGAACTGGCCCGCCGCAAACGCCTGGGGATCAGCCATCTTCCGGATCCGGTTCCGCATCCAGACCATATCCTGATCGACTTCGAAGATGGCAGTGTGACCTTTGCTGGGCCTATGACAGAGCAGGAGAAAGCCGAATACGAGGCGGCGATTGCCGAAGCGCACCGGCAGGTGGATGAGTGGGAAGCGAAGAAGGAAGAGGAGATAGCTTCCGTTGAAGAATACTGCGCCGCTGACCCGGACAAGGCGGGCTTCCCCGAGGAGGTGCGCCGCCGGGTCAAGGAAAGCGCTAACCGGAAGCGCGCGGAGATCGAAAGGTATCGCTGACCAGCGGCCCGGGCCATTCAGCTTGCCTCGAAAAGTTGGTTGGCCATCGCCTTGATGCGGTCAGCCCAGGCCAGACGTTGCCGCCATTGCACTGGAATGGCATCCGCGCCGTAAAGCGCGCCGGCGAGTTGGCCGGCGATGGCGGCGGTGGTGTCGGCATCCTCGCCGAGATTGGCCGCCCGCAGCACTGCCGATGAGAAGTCGCCCGAGGCGCCAACGCTCCAAAGGGCGGCTTCCATCGAATGGACAACATAGCCCGAGGCGCGGATCCGGTCGCGCCGCTTGCCACGCCAACTGCCGGACAGGATCGGCCCGATCGTTCCGGAGTACTTCTCCGCACGAGGCTCCAGCACGGTTCTCCGGGGGTGGCCCTCGATGGCATCGGCCAGCAGCTCAGCCCAGGCGATGCAGGCATCGACCGCCTCGGCCGCGGCATGGGTGGTCCGGCTCTGACGAGCCGCGACATCGCGCAACCGGTCCCGGTCCCGCCAGTGGCGGATCGCTACCGGCGCAAGTCGCATCAGGCTGCCATTGCCCGCGCTCAAGGGATCTGTTGAACCCGCCATCGGGTCGCCGGAATGTTTCCAGCGGGCCAGCGCCTGTCTGGTGGTGATGCCGATGTCGAAGCAGTGGCCGGTGCAGGAATAGGTGCCGTTCTCGTGCCAGTCGACGAAACGTAGCATCAGGTCTTTCGCGTCGAGATCGGGATACTTCAAAAGGCTCTCCGCCAGGGCAAGCGCCATGGCCATATCATCGGTCCATTGCCCCGGCGCCAGTCCGAAGGGACCGCCGCCCGCCATATCCGTCAGCGGGGCATAGCTGTCCCGACTGCGGAACTCGAGCGTTGTGCCAAGGGCATCCCCGACAGCCAATCCAAGAAGCGCCCCGATGGCACGATCTCGGATCGCAGCTTCTGAGGTGGCAGGCTCTGGCTCGGGTGGCCGCCCGAGCGCCAGTACGAACCGTTCCTGCTCAAGCGTTTCGATGGCGCCAGGGCGGACCGATCTCACGGCCTTGATCGCTTCTCGCGGCTCATGGCCGAGTTCGACCATGAGACGCGCCGCGATGGTTCCGGCCCGGCCAAGCCCGCCCTTGCAATGCACCAGCACGTCGAAACCACAGTACAAACGGTCGAGCAGGCCCGGGCCGATCAAGTCCCATGCCTGCTCGAACCCGTGATCCGGCACCCCATAGTTCCGGATCGGGAGGTGAAGCCAGTCCATGTGACGATCACGCACGGCTTTCCCCAGTCCCCGAACCTGCAGTGCTTCAAGCTCGTGGTCCTCGACCAGCGTCACGACCGCCACGGCGCCCCAATCGCGGACGGCATCGAGGTCGCGCCCCAGATCGCGGTTCCAGCTGCCGGTCATCGCATCGGCCTGCACCTTGCCAGGACAGAAGGTGATACCGATCCGCCCCAAGCCTCGACCGGGACTGAGCGTGGCGATCTGAAGGGGATGGGTCAGGCTGGTGCGCATGGAATACTTCCTCTCAACGGGGGTGGCCGCGTATGTCGGAAGGAGCTTCTCAATCAACTCGCAGCAGGGCAGCAATGCTCCGAACCAAAGGGAATGCAAGAGGTTAGTGCCATTTTGCAGAATTCTTATGGGAGGCAGACGAGACAGACCCTGACAACGGGACCACTTTCTCGATATCGTGTATAAACGTCTCGATGGCGGACCTTCTTTCGAACAAGGAGATGCTTTCCATATTCAGGGCTGCAGCAAAACCTGACGGCGCAGCCGATCGCACCGTGCGCTGACGGTACAGCGATGGCAGCGTGGGGCGCGCGAAGTGCAGGCCTTCGCCACGAAATCTAGCGTCGCCCAATTTGCTCAGATCGGCTGGTCTTTCACGAGCCAGTGCGATGCCGCTTGCAGCCAATGGTCGTATTGTATGTCCGCGAGCACACGGGGGCGAGCGAAGCGCTCGATCACTCGGACCAGGTGACGTCGATCAAAGGACGCGGTTGATCATTCTTAAAGAGCAGGATCGCGTTGGCAACGTATTGGCCCAATCCAGGAGCCTTTGCCAGAAATGCGGGATCAAGTCCGCGATGGGATGGATGGGTACCAGCGAAGGGACCGTCAAATGCTGGTTCGCGGGCGATCGGGGCCAAGTGGCGAGTTCCCGGTGTCGCTCGCGCGTCATTCCGATGCTTTGCTGATCGCGCTGGCGGACTGGCTGGCGTGGAGGATGCCGAGGACCGGGAGCGTCAATACGCGGGGCGTCGCACAGTGTCTAGGTCCTTGTTTTGTGTTCGATTTTGGTTATATTGAATACATCGTAAAGCAGGGAGCGCGCCATGCCTCGCACCACCACAATGACCGTCCGCGTCAGCGGTACCCTCAGCGAGTTCGTCGCGACCAATGTCGGCGCGGACGGTTCCTACGAGAACGTCAGCGAATACATCCGCGACCTGATCCGCCGCGACAAGGAGCGCGCGGAACGCGAGGCATTCAATCGCCTGAAGGCTGAACTCAACCGAGCCTTCGCCGCGCCCGAGGAAAGCTACAGGCCGCTGACCGCCGCCGAGGTGATCGCCCGGAATCGGCAGACCTGAACCGATGGCGATCCGGGTTCAGGAAGCGGCCTCGGTGCGCCTCGACGAGATCTACAGGTACACCCGCGACCGCTGGGGCGAAGCACAGGCCGACACCTACATCACCGGCCTGTTCGCTGCGTTCGAGCAGATCGAAACACGCGGCGTCCGATCCAGGCCTGTGGCAGCCGAGTTCGAGGTGGAGGGGTACTTCTTCCGCTACGAGCGGCATTTCGTGTACTGGCGGCGGCTCGCCAACGGCGACATTGGAATCGTCACCATCCTGCACGAGCGGATGCATCAGATGGATCGATTTAAGGAGGACGACACAGCGTAGCGGCCAATTCCAGGTCGATCCGTTGAAAATTCCAGGGCCGTCCCGAGAGTTCGAATCCCATCGACTCCGCCACTTGCCCTCGCGAAAGCGTTCTCCCGATCCGGCCGCGGCCGAATTTTTCCGTTGTTTTCGAGGGTTATGCGGGAGAGGCTGAGCACTGACGCCCGAGCCCGGAGGCCCGGAAGTGGTCTCTTAGGGCCGACATTCTCCGGACCTCTCGACTTCGCGCATTCGGTGCACAGCCCTTAACCAGTTGAAGACATGGGGACAATTTCGCGCGCAACCTGAACACTTCGATGCCAGTGGCGTTCGTCGAAAGAAACCGAAATCCAAACAGCCTCTGAACGAGCCTTGGTCGGTAGATCTTATTCGACCATTCAGCGTTGGTCTAGGAAAGCTGAAATGGCCCTTCTTCCCACTTGTTCTGAGTAAACGCGTTCATCTGGATGCCGAGCCGCCCCGGATCCTCTACCAACAGGTATCTCCATGCACCGTGCTCACCGAGGCGATTGACGGCTTCGACCCACCGTTCAGCCGCTTTCGCCTTGGCATCGGCATCGTCAGTGACCTGACCCTTGATCTCGACAATGACGTTCTCGTCCCGATCCGTGACAACAAGGAAATCGGGGATGTACCGCGATAGCAGGCCACGATGCCGGTAGGGGATCGTGAACCCCAGCCGGTCATTCTTGACCCACCTTTTCACGCCCGGATGGCTGTCGAGAAGGAAGGCGGCACTTTGCTCCCACTTCTTCGTGTCAGCCACCATCGCGTTCAGATGACACCTCGTGACCGGGTAGATCGGTTTCGTCGTGTGAAAATCGACGTAAAGCGTGCTTCCCCTACCGGCTGCACCTTGGGGAATGATGGCAACCTCGCCGCCGCCGGTTGCTGATCCCTTCTTGATGGCTTCGAGCAGGGAGCCGATGGCAGCCTGCATGTATTCGCCGACCAGAAGCACGTCGCACGGCCGACTATCGCCCTTTCGATCAAGCTTTTCTGCAAGGAAGCGCTTCGCTGCGAATGCGACCTTCGGGAAGAGCTGCTGGACTGGAACTGCTTCGGCGCCGTTGTCCGAAAGCCAGCGGTCGCAGATCTCACGTGCCAACCTGAACGCAACCTGCTGATCGCGAAACCGGGCGCGCCAGTCCTTCAACGAGAGGATCGGGCGTTCACCGGGCCCGAATGCCGCTAATGTCCCGTCAGGTGTTGTCAGAGGGGTCAGCTCAACCACTTGTGGGATCTTCATCGGGTCGATCGTCACCTTGGCGACCTTGCTCCAGTCGATATGCACATCGAACTGGCCCGACTGGTGGTAGCCGGTCACGATGGGAAAGGTGATCTCGAACTCGGTCTTTTCCGGGACGGAGTATATGTGGTTCGGATCTGGCTGCGGCGGTTGCGGACCGACCGGCTTCACCTTGAAAGGAATGAGCTCGAAGGGGACACCGAAGACCTTGGCCGTCTCCTCGGCGAACATCTGAGTTTCCTCGTCGAGCGCATAGCTCTTGCGCCTCAATGCCCGCCCGACGACCTGCTCGCACAGGAGCTGTGAGCCAAACGGACGGAGCCCGACGATGTGCGTGACCGTGTTGGCGTCCCAGCCTTCCGCCAGCATCGCGACCGAAACGATGCAGCGGACGTCGCGCCCCGGCGGGATGCGCTCATCGATCCATTTCAGCGAACCGTCGTTGTCATCGCTGGCCACCTTGTCATTGTGCTTTCGCACCAGCTCGGACCAGTCCTCGGGGATCTTGCCGCCCGGCCATTCCGGTTTGCCGACCGTGTCGAGAATGAATCGAAGCCGCTTGGTCTCGTCCTTTGACCCGCCTTCCTCGATGTCCTCCATGACCTTCGAGTCGATCCTGACAGTGACCTCCTGCCCGGGCGCGTTCCGGAACCAGGCAGGAGAAACCCCGTAGCTGTCGTTCCCATTCGCCAGCCAGTCATGGACTTCCTTGGCAACGGCGGTGTCTCGGCACACGACGATGAACACCGGCGGCACCGGATGCTTCTGCTGCTGCTTGGAATGCTGTTCCCATTCGAGGAAGCGCTCGTGCCACTCCTGCGCCAGCAGGTTGATGGGCGCGGACGCGTAGTTCATCACGATCTCGGGCGTGATGTTCGTGCCGAGGCCATCCTCCTTGGCCTTCGCCTGAACCCAGCGCCAGATGTTGAAGTAGGCGGCCTCCTCGGCGCCCGACACGTCGCGGGCCGGCAGCTGCGGGATCTTCACAAGTCCGGACTCGATCGCATCCAGCAAACCGAAATCCGACACGACCCACGGGAATGGCTTGCCGACCTCGTTTCCCGAACCCTGTATGTAGAACGGCGTCGCCGACAGATCGACACAGAGGTTGATCCCACGCCGCCGGCTGCCGCCCGCAAGCTTGTTGATCCGGTCCAGGCCCTCGATCCAGATCGTGGCCTCCCGGGCGTTCTTCTTCGCGAGGTCCTTGTCCTCGTCGAGGCTTTCCTCGGTTGCCGTGTCGCCGCGACGGTAGGCGTGGTGCGCCTCGTCGTTGAAGATCAGCCAGTGGGGGCTACGACCCTTGCCGCTGCCAAGCTCCCGCCGGATGCGCTTGAACCACGCCTGGTCGGACTCGAAGTACTTCGTCTCGACGCTCTCGTTGGCCTTGCCCGCGTTCTTCACCACCTCGACCGGCTCACCGGTCTTCACCACCTTGGCGCTGTCGCCGTTGACCGAGTTGGTCTCCTTTTTCGCCAGCCGGTGCCAGTTCGCGATCATGACCTCGCCACGCCGCAGCTCTTCCATCCGGTGCGGCGGGACCAGCTGTCGTGTTCGGTAGAGGCTCAGGTCGCCGAGCGCCGGATCCAGCTCCTGCAACCGCTCGCGGATCGTCACGTTGGGGCAGACGATCAGGATGGTGTCCGAGAACCGGTCATCCCGCGGCGAGGCCACGCGGTTCAGGATCGACCAGGCGGCCAGCATGCCCATGACGGTCGTCTTGCCGCTGCCGGTCGCCATCTTGCAGGCGTAGCGCAGGAAGGCGCGCACACCGGCCGCCTTGGCCTCCAGGCCCGGCTCGTCCTTCGGGATTTCTGGAAGGCCCTTGCGATAGACGTCCTTCGCCTCGACGAGGAAGATGATCGTCTCGGCCGCTTCGATCTGGGCGAAGAACAGGCGCTGCATCCGCTGATCGCTGCGCCACAGGTCCAGAAGCTCGCGCGTCACCGGGGACGCGCCGTCATATGCCACGCCACCACTGTGCACGCCCGCCCGCCAGTCCTTCACTCGGCCGCGGATGGCATTGACGATCTCGAGCTCGACTTCCTCGCCCGCCTGGCTCTCGAACAGCTCGGCCTGGTCGCGGCTCGCGCGCCCCCGCCCGGCGTGTTCCGGCACGCGGTAGAAGTAGCTCGCGCGGCGGCGCCCCTCAGCCTTGTAGGGCGGCTTCGCCTTCTCGATCTTCCAGTGACACTTCGGTTCCTCGAAGGGCGAGTTGATGATCGGGGACTCGACCTCGGCGACGGTGAGCGGGGCGTCCTGCTGTGCGGCCTCGGGCATCAGACGGCATCCTCTTCGCTGCGGGTCGCCATCAGCTCGTTGCCGCGTTCGTCGATCACCTTCACAGCGATCCGCTTCTTGTCACCCAGCGCGAAAGGCTCGCTGACCGTCCCCGCGAGGTGCGACCAGACGCTGTCCTCGAACTGGCCCTTCAGCGATTTCTGCAGGTTGTCCCAGGCGCTGGTCTTGGGAAAGAACACCTGGCTCGCGTAGAACGCCATGCCGTTGTGATTGGTGTCGAGCATCCAGCAGGGCAGGTTCTCGGCGTCGATGTGGTCCGTGTCCATCAGGTGTGGCAGGAAGATGTCGAGCCCGCGCAGCACCACGCGATAGAGCGGCGTGCCGTCGTCGCGCTTGCCTGCCTTCTCCAGCCGCACATCCGGCAGGCCGGTGATCGAGAAGATCTCGCTGCCCTTCGTCGTCTTGAGCAGGTCCGACATCACCACATCCGGCGTCATCGAGATGTAGGCGGTCGGGATCTTCATCTTCTCGAGGATCTCGCGCGCCTTGGCCTGGATCGCGAAGCCGAACAGGAACAGCTGGCCAAAGCCTTGGCTCATCGCCTCCATCGCGGCGTTGAACACATAGTCCGAGCCGATGGCGCCGTCCTCGGGACCGAAGGCGATGGCGATGGTCTTCTCACTGCCATTCTTCGCCACGGCCTCGGCATGCAGATACTCGCGGTCAGCGAGCGGGCGGACGTTCTCGAGCTGCAGCGTCTCGTTGCCCGGCAGGCTGAGCGACTTGCTCTGCCGTAGCACTTCGATCATCCGGTCGAGATAGGCGCGCGGACTTGAGGACTGCGGCTGCGCCGAGGCGCCGTCTGCGTCCTCCTCCATGCTCATTGCCGCCTGAATGGTCGCTTCGACGGTGAAGGGACCACATACGCGAGTAATCTTATTGTTTTCGGAAGGCAGGTCAGAAAGTGTGATTGTCGCAGGGTCATCGTTGTTTACGATTGACTTGAGTGTAATACGCGGAACCAATCCGCCAATTTCCTCGCCTTTCCTGTTTTGCTTTCGCTCGTAGACAAAGCCGCCAGCCGGCCCTTTGGACGGTTCTTTCAGTCGATACCAAGGGAAGGTGCTCGTTAGAAGTCGCTGTCGCGCCAAGGCAATGGGAACACGAGAGGTGTCTATCGTGATCCACCGACGCCCCCACTGCTCAGCGACTACCGCAGTCGTCCCGGAGCCGCAGGTTACATCTAGCACCAAGTCACCTGGGTCGGTTGCCATCAACATGCAACGTCGAACTGCGGATAGAGCAGTCTGCACAACGTAAACCTTCTTCCCGCCGAACTGATTTTGTCCCAGCGTGTCCTGCCAAATGTTTCCCAGCGGAAATACCGGGAAGTCGGAGAACTTTCGCACATAAGCCAACGAGTTCTTTGTGGCGGTAATCCGACCCTCGGCTAGGAGCCGCTTCATGCCGTTCTCGTCTGTTTTCCAGTAACCTGGCTCGGGTCGGAATACCTTTCCGTTGAATTCAACATCATAGCGCGACCCGGGGTTTTGGGACGTGATATTATCGAAAGCGACGAGTTCGGCCCCATCGGGAAGTTGAAGTTCGCCATTTTCGTCTTCGAATTGGCTAGCCGGTGCCGCTGTGCCGTCCGCGAGCATAACGCGCGTGTAGCCAGTGGCTCCTTGCTGTCCGCGCACCTTGTGCATGAACAGGGGGTTGTACTTCAGCAGGGACTTATCCCGGGCATACCAGAGAATAGTGTCGTAGATGCTCGAAATAAGCGTTGAAGTGGAGGAGGTCGTCTTTTGGAAGGCAATGGCGGATACGAAATTCTCAGCGCCGAAAACTTCATCAAGAATCTCTCGAACGTGGTGGATGTTGTCATCTGAGATCTGAAGGAAAATTGACCCTGAAGGATTCAGTACTTCCTTCGCAAGAGTCACCCGATCCCGGAGATAGGTCAGATAAGAGTGTAGCCCCAACTCCCAAGTGTCGCGGTAGGCCTTCACCATTTCCGGCTCGCGGATCATTTGCGGGTCGGAATTGTGCGCTACCCGATTGTCCCGCACGAATGGCTGAAAGTTCGAACCGAACTTCACGCCATAAGGCGGGTCGAAATAGATCATCTGCACTTGGCCGCCCATCCCCTCGTACTCTAGGAGCGAGTTCATCACCTGAAGCGAGTCGCCAAGGATCAGGCGGTTGGTCCAGGGGCCCTTGTGCTCGTAGGCGTCCAGCCGGTCGGCGATGTCGAGGTCCAGATCGCCGAACAGGTCCAGCGTCTGGCCGCGCGCCTTGTGCGATTTCAGTGTCTCGAGGATCGCCTGCGTCGAATGTCGCTCGTGCACGAACAAGGGCAGTGTCGGCACGGTGATCTGCTGCCGCTCGGCCTTGCCCGCCCAGTTCAGGAAGGGCTTGGTCAGGCTGCGCAGCCGCGCCGCGCATTGCGAGAGCGAGGTGAACCGCTCCTCCGTGCCCTGCCAGACCTGCGGCTCGGCAAAGATCGTGGCCTCTCCCTTCTCCGCGGCCTCTGCCACCAGGTTGAGCAGCCATTCCGCAAAGGGCCGCTCGCCGTTCTCGTCCCACGCCAGCTCCGGCGCGAGGCTGGAATCGTAGCGGTAGGTCTTCGGCGGCTTGCGATGCGAGAACTGCGCCTCGACCCCCACGTCCGGGCGCAGCACGGCCTCGTCCGCATGCGCATAGGCGGCCGACCCGTTCCCGGCCGGCATGGCAGCAGCCTTGGGCTTCGCCGACGCGGAGCCCGCGGGCGCCGGTGCCCGCCCATCCGCGCGGGAGACAGAACCACCCCGGCCGCGCCCCTTGGCCAGCACCCCTTCGGCGACGAGAGCATCCTTCGCCGCGTGATACTCAGCATCGTCCAGATCAGGCAGATGGTTGCGAAGCTCGGTGATCAGCGCCTGGTTGCCGATGGTCGAACCGTCTTCGGGCGTCAGGGAGAGTATCAGGTCGGTTAGTTTATCGGGCATGGGCGGCAGAAACTCACGAAAAGGGCTTGTTTTCCATCACCCTATCGCGACCGTTGTTCGTTTGCACGCGTGATTCAGCCTAGGTCGCGTTCCGTCGTCCATTGTGCATGCTGTTCGTTCCAGTCCACCGGGAAAGGATCCACTAGGTTCGCGAGCGTGATGTCCGGATGCTGACGACCGGCCATGATCGCATCAACGATGTCGGGGGACAGTAACGAGAGGCGCATCAGCCGCGCCATATAGGTAAAGGCGATGCCCTCCTTTTCGGCAAGCTCGGATATCGAAGAGAACTCTCCCGACTCCAGCATCCGCTTCCATCGGAACGCGCGCGCCAGCGCCTTGACAAGGGTGTTATCTGCCCGGCGCGGCAGGGTGGCGCCTTCCGGCAGCTGCATCTCCTTCCGCCCGCCGCGCTTCACGAATTGGAGTGGGACGTGGAGCGTCACCGTGTCGGGGATCGGCGTGCCGCGTGTCATGCTGCGGCCTCGATATCGCCAGCCAGCATTTCACGCGCAAGTCCGCCGAGGCCGTCGACGCGGAGCCGGACGTTCAGGCCGTCCGTACCGATGTCGACCCGTTCAACCAGCAGCGCCACGATGCGCGCCTGCTCGGCGGGAAAGAGTTCGTTCCACAGCGGATCGAGTTGCTGAAGTGCTGCGCGGGCGTCGACTTCGGTGACGTTGTCGACGTGGGCACGCGCAGCCTTCCATGTCCCCGCCACGATCTCGGGCTGGCGGAACACGGCGCGGAGCTGGTCGATGACGGCCGCTTCTATCTCGCCCGCGGGCACCCGGCCGATGGGGCAGGATCCGGCACCATGCTTCAGCACGGTCTGACTGACATAGTAGCGGTAGAGACGATCCCCCTTCCGAGTATGCGTCGGTGAGAACGCGGCGCCATCGGGCCCGAACAGCAGCCCCTTCAGCAGCGCGGGCGTGTCGGCGCGGGTGCGGGCCGCGCGCTTGCGTGGGCTCTCCTGCAGGATGGCGTGGACGCGGTCCCAAATCTCGGGATCGATGATGGCGTCGTGCTCGCCTGGATAGCTGTCGCCCTTGTGGACCGCCTCGCCGATGTAGGCGCGGTTGCTGAGCAACCGGTAGATGTATTTCTTGTCGATCCGGTTGCCGCGGGGCGTGCGGATGCCGCGCGCGCCGACCTCCCGCGCCAGTTCCGTGCATGACCCGATCTCGAGGAAGCGGGCGAAGATCCAGCGCACATGCTCGGCATGCTCGTCGACGACCAGCTTCCGGCTCTCGACCCGATAGCCGTAGGGCGGCACCCCGCCCATCCACATGCCCTTCTTCCGACTGGCGGCGACCTTGTCCCGGATGCGTTCAGCCGTAACCTCGCGCTCGAACTGGGCGAAGGACAGCAGGATATTCAGCGTCAGCCGCCCCATCGACGTGGTCGTGTTGAACGACTGCGTCACCGAAACGAATGTCACGCCATTCCGGTCGAACACCTCGACCAGCTTGGCGAAGTCGGCGAGCGAGCGGCTGAGGCGGTCGATCTTGTAGACCACCACCACATCGACCAGCCCGTCCTCGATGTCGGCCATCAACCGCTTCAAGCCGGGGCGTTCCAGCGTACCGCCGGAAATGCCGCCGTCGTCATATTGATCGCGGACCAGCACCCAGCCCTCGGAACGCTGGCTGGCGATATAAGCCTCGCAGGCCTCGCGCTGAGCGTGGAGGCTGTTGAACTCCTGCTCCAGCCCTTCCTCGGAGGATTTCCGGGTGTATACCGCGCAACAGAGCTTGCCGACGACCTTCGACTTTTCGGGCAGCTTCGTCATGTGCGCCCCCGATGGTTCTTCAGCCCGAAGAAGACCCAGCCGTTCCAGCGGGTGCCGGTGATGGCGCGGGCGATGGCCGACAGCGACTTGTAGGGCCGCCCCTGCCATTCGAAGCCGTCAGCCATGACCGTGACGACATGCTCAACGCCCTGCCACTCGCGAATCAGCCGGGTGCCCGTGATCGGCATCAAGTCGGCGCGCATCCTGCTCTTCTTGCGATCGCCGCCGTCGAGGTCCTCGCCCAGCTTTTCCAGCCGCCGGATCGTCTCCGGTTTCAGCCCGCCATAGGTCAGTTCCTGGATGCGGTAGGCGAGACGGCTCTCAAGGTAGCGGCGGTTGAACGGCGGCGGGTCGCTGTCGAACAGGTCGCGCCATTGCGCCTTCAGCTCCGGCGTCGTCGCGGTCTTCAGCGCGGCCAGGCGCGCGGGAATTGGATCGTGGGTCGTCATGCGGTTCTCCGGTGAGTTGGAGTTGCATGACGGCATTGGTCGGGCGAGTTGTGTAGCGAAATGTCTCCTGTTTCTGCAGAGAGTTCACCCCTGTCTCGGAACCGCAACCGGACGAGGCCCAACGCCAAGATGGAGCACAGTTCTGCGCGCCGTTCCATCGCGGTCATCTTGGTGGGTGACAGGGGGTTTGACCCCAGTCGCGATGTGTTGATCGTGTTTCGCATGGGGCAACGCTACCCATGCGCCCGTCGAAAACAATGCAGTTCAATGACTTACGGGAATTGCGCGTAGGCAGACGGACGCATGCGTATCGCCTGGTGTCGGATATGTCTTGCGGTCTGGACAGACCGGGCGCGACTCCTAGATTTCACTCATGCGTCTGATCCCATTCATCCTGCTTCTCCTGCCCACATCGCTTTTCGCCAATGACTGGGACGCCCTTGCACAACCCGGCGCGATCACGATCATGCGGCATGCGCTGGCCCCTGGAACGGGCGATCCCGCCACTTTCGAACTTGGGGATTGCGAAACGCAGCGGAACCTTGACGCGCGCGGCCGCAACCAGGCCCGCGCGATCGGTGCGGCCTTTCGGGAGCGTGGGATTTCGTTCGAACTGGTGCTGACGAGCCAATGGTGCCGGACCCGCGAAACTGCGGAACTTCTCAATCTCGGGCCAGTGGTCGAAGCCCCGGCATTGAATTCTTTTTTCGGCAGATACGAGCGACGAGACGGTCAGACCCGCGACACGCTCGCCTTGCTACAGGAACACGAGGGCCGCGTGATGCTTGTCACGCACCAGGTCAATATTTCTGCCCTCGCGGGACAAGCGACGCGATCCGGTGAGGTCCTGATCATTCGGCAGCACGAGGGCGAAATCGAGGTTTTGGGCAGCATCCTGTTGGATCCCTGACGGATCCAGCTCTCCTACCGGCTCGCAATGTCTCGCGATGGCATTTCACCCGAGATCTCAAGGATCAGTTTCCGCCGAATGGACTCGGCCAGATCGGCTTCGCTGGTTGCGGTCTCGACAAAGGCGCCAAGGCCGCCGATGATCTGCTCCTCATAAATGGCGCCGAGGTCCGGGTAACGGGCCGGTGTGTTGCAGAACCTGCAAAGGATGGGCAACCCGTTGATCGTGATCCCGGCCGCAACCACCGCGTCGCGTGCAGACTGAATGGAGGGCCTCGGAAAAGCTGTTGGGGCTGTCGCCCGAGAAATCGATGACTTTGCGCCATCCCTCGAACGCGTTTTGTTCGATCAGCCGCTTTCCATCGAGCAGGGCCGCACCGATTGCATTGCGGCCATAAGCCTGTCTCGGCGGTGCAATCAACGCGGCCGCAAATGCCTGTGCACTTTCGGGACCATCAATCCTGGTCCAATCGACAACAACCGCAGTGTTTGCCGCCCATTCAACATAGGTCACGGCGATTGCGCCGTAAGCGGTGTTGCCGATAGCGGAAAGAACGCGTGGATCGGTCAACGCCTCGGCATATCCCTGCCTCTGAAACCGGATTTCTTCCTCTGAGATCGATCCGGAGGCATCGGCCAGCAAAACCAGTTCAAGGTCGACGTCTTGTGCAGCGACCGGGACTGCGAAAAGGAAGGTCAACAGGCAGGAAAAGACACGCATTTTGGAAGGGTATCACAACTATGAACCCGAGCCACCAGTAACGGGCTTGTACGCAGCCTCAGCTTCCCGCCCTTCAAATCTCCCGCGCGAACCACCTGATCCGCCCGACGATGTGAACTTCCTCGGAAGACCGCTCATAAGGGCTGTAGAGCCGATTGTCGGAGATGATCCGCACTGCCGGCGGATCGCTGCTCGGCACATGTTCGAGCCGCTTGGCCACGAGCCCCACACCGTCGTCCAGCACGAAGATGCCGGGCGGGTTTGGCGTCCGCCGGGTCAGGTCGACCAGCACGGTATCGCCATCGCGCAGCGTCGGTTCCATGCTGTCGCCCTCGACATGCATCATCCGCAGCTGCGACGGGCTGGCCTTGAGGCTCTCCTTGATCCAGGAGCGCCGGAAATGATAGGCGCGGTCACTGTCTTCCTGGAACTCGTCGACAACCGCACCGCCCCCCATGGATGGGCGGGCACCGGCATGGGCGATGGCCACGAATGCCTGGTCAGGGTTTTCGATGAAGGGAGAAACACCTTCCACTTCACCGATCCCATGCAGCAGCCAGTCGAGATCGACGCTCAGCAGTACGGAGATTGTCGCGAGTTTTTCCCGGCTGGGATGCGCCGAGCGCCCGCGCAGGATGTCGTAGACGAAGGATCGGTTCACGCCGGCCTTCTCGGCGAGATGCGCCGGGGTGATGTCCAATTGCCGCGCCCGGGCACGCAGACGATCGGCGAGAGTATGATGTGCGGTCATGCTGCCCCCAGCGGCCTGTGGATAATATTAGGACAAAATAGGATTGCCTCGACTCTGTCAAGAAGATAGGAACAAAAGGCAAACAAAAGTGCCGAGATTGGAATCTGAATGGGGCGTATCCGGAAGGCATATTACACACTCGACGAACTCGTCGAGATCTGGCGATTCCCCGAAGCGGATCTCCGCTATGTCGTGGAGAACGATCTGCTCGGGCTCTCGTTCCGCCTCGTCGGCTCCTGGGTGGAGGTGGGCGAATATGAGTCCACCGACGAGGGGGACTGGTTCTCGGTACCGCATGAACACCTCCGCTATGACGGTCTCGTTGATCTTCACAAGCGCGATGCGATCGCGCTCTTGCGGGATGGTCGGGTAGAGGTTGCGCATTTCGTAATTCGCCCCGACGGCTATGCATCTCTGCTGCGCGATGAGGAATTCGTGGTGGTGAACCGGGTCGATGTGCTGATCCGCTCCGAGGAACGGCACCGCTTCGAAGCCGAGGTGATGCCGTCTCTGATGGCTCCGGTAGAAACTCCTAAGCTATTCGAAAACTTCACCTATCAAGGCCGAACCTATCGCTTCACTCCGACCCAGGCCAGGGTTCTGGCATTTCTTTTCGAAGCGGGTCAGTCCGGCAAGCCATGGCAGCGCGGAAAGGTGGCTCTGACCGCCGCTGGATCGAGTTCATTGAAAATGGGCGATCTGTTCAAGCGCCAACCGGAATGGCGCGATATCGTCGAGCATGACGGCCGCGGCAGTTATCGCTTGGAGCCGGCTCTCTTGCACCGACAGGCGGCCTGAGCGCACCGCCTTTCTGAAGCCTGTCCCATTTATCTTTGCCCGCCGAGGAGGCGGGCTTTTTGATTCGTGGTGCGGCAGGTTTTGACCATTCGGGTGTGTGCTGCAGGGCAGACGTAAAGGGCGACGCCGGGGGGACACGGGGGCGACGCGTCTCCTCTTCAGGCCGACACGCATTGTTTTTGCCAGAGAAAAGAAATCGCGTTTGTCTGCCACGTGTCCGCCGACGTCCTACCCTGTCCTGATGCAGTCTCTTCTCAGCATAACGAGAGGAGATATCGATGCCGCAGAAGCATTGTCTGAACCAGAAGGAGCTGGCCCGGCGCTGGGGAATTTCTCACCGCACTTTGGAACGCTGGCGCTACACCGGCCTGGGACCGGCCTTCCTGAAGCTCGGCGGTCGTGTGCTGTACCGGCTGCCGGATATCGAGGCCTTCGAGCAGAGCCAGCTCCAGCGCGCCGTCGCGATCAGCAAGGCCGTCGCTCGAGTGGAGCAGGCGCCGCGGCGTCTGACCGCCGATCCGGCCAGAGCGACCGGTCCTGCCGATCCGTTCCATCGGGTCGCGCGGGCATGCTGATGGTAACCCCGAGCCATATCGGGCGACCCGTGTCCGAACCACGCCTCAGCGACATCGCCTTCTGTGCCTGGATCAGCCAGGCAGGCCCCGGGGAATGCCTCGAGTATCACCGGGGCTTTCTCGGCATCGACGTCACACCCGTGATCTCGCTGCTGCCGGAGACAGAGCGTCGTAGCCTCTGTGATCTCGCGCAAATGGCGCTGCGGGCCTTCGAGGCCGGTCTTGTCCACCTGGTGCAGGTGCGCCTCGGCCCGGATCGGTTCGCCTATCTCGCCATCGCCCGCCGGCGGTCCCGCAGCGCGGAGGCGTCGCTGTCGCGGTTGCTTCTGCCGGACCCGGAGGCTGCGTGATGTCCACTTTTCAATCCCTGTTTGCCACCCCTGGAGACTCGTACATGCCCTTTCCCGAGAATGCCCCTACGGCGGACGATCTCTTGTCACTGAGTTCGACCGAGATAGCTGACCTTCCGGTCGAATTGCTCGCGGTGCTGCAGCGAGAGATCGACGAGCAACTGAAGGCTGTAAAGACGGCCAAGACCCGGTTCGACAGCGCTCTGACCGTCCGCTACGCCGCCCGCGCAGCCGCGGAACGGCAGGCTTTGACGAAGGACACAGGCACTGTCCGCTTCGATGATGGAGATTTCACCATCGTCGCGGATCTGCCGAAGCGGGTCGAATGGGATCAGGATCGCCTCGCCGCCATGGTCGAGCGTATTCGCGCCGCCGGGGATGACCCGACCGAATATGTCGACATCAGCTTCAAGGTGCCCGAGCGAAAATACACTGCCTGGCCGGATGCGATCCGTACCGGGTTCGAGCCCGCGCGTACCGTGAAGGTCGGTGCACTCAAGGTCACGATCGAGCCGAGTGAGGCCGCGAAATGACCGCGCCTGCTCCCATTCCATCGAGTGTTCCGGATCTCCCCGGACTGATTGACCGGGCGGCAACCATGCTGGCCAACGCCAAGACGGCTGCCGAGGTGCTCGAAGCCCGTGAAGCTGCCGGGCTTGCCTACGATGTCGCCAAACGGGCCGCACGTTTGAAAAACGCCAAGTCTGCGCATGATGATCTGATCGCCGCCGCCCATCGCGCGCAGGCCGACGCGCTGGAAATCGAAGCCGCCGCCAAGCGGCGACTGGCCGATGAATATGATGCGGCCCAGGACCGCGGCGAGGTTGCGGGCCGGTCTCGGAGCTGCGTTGGCGCCGACAACGCACCTGCAACCGCCGCCGACCTCGGTCTCCGCCGCGATCAAATCCATGAAGCGCGGCTGATCAGGAACGCAGAGGTTGCTGATCCGGGCATCGTGCGCCGCACGCTCGACGAAAAACTCGAGCGTGGTGAAGAGCCGAGCCGGGCCGCGCTGCGCAAGATGGTGGTCGATGCTGCCATGCGGGGAATGCGCCCTGAGCGCAAACCAAGTCGCCGGAACCCGCTCTATGTCCCGCCGACGCCGCAGCAGGCCGCCTGGCAGCATGTCACCGGTACGTTCCGCGCCTTCGCCGAATGGGCCTCGGACGACACGCTCGCCTTGGCCCGCGAGGGCATGAACGAGGCCCAGGGCAGCCAGTTTCACCATCTCGACATCGCTGCCATCGCGGCGGGGTCGAAAGCTTTCACCAAAATCAAGGAGTGGTTCGATGCTTGACAGCCAGTCAGCAGCCTTTGCCGAACGCGTCTGGGAGGTGGCCTCCCAACTCGGCAACAATGCCCCGAAAATAGCCGACGACATCATGGGCGCGGCCTTCCCGCTGACCTGTTCGCAGGCACGGGCGGAAGGCGCGATGCGCATGCTGCGCACCGGGATCATTTCCGAAGTGAAACGGATCCTGCGCAACCGGTGTGATGGGCTGACCCAGACGGATTTCGCTGACCGCTGCGATGCCTTTGCGCCTCTCGTGAGCGACCTGCGCTCGAAGTCCTACTTCGTCGAAAGCGCGGAGGAATACGTCGTGGTCCCGGACCTGATCGAAGACCCCGATCTGCTCAATGACGCGCGCCAGTTCATGCGCCGCAAGGGCCGCGAATGTCTCGCCGAAGCCGACCGGCTCGATGCGCTATATACCGCTGTCACTGGTACCGCCTGCACTTCCGACGCCAACGGCGAGGTGCAGTCATGACTGGCGCGCTCCCCATCATCACCGCCGATCAGCGCATGGCGGAATCCCGCGGCATCAAGGGCGTGATCTTTGGCCGCTCGGGGATTGGCAAAACCAGCCTTCTCTGGACACTGCGGAACTCCACCACGCTGTTCTTCGACCTCGAAGCCGGTGATCTGGCCATCGAGGGTCTGGCAATCGACGCAATTCGGCCGCGCACCTGGACGGAATGCCGGGACTTCGCGGTGTTCATCGGCGGGCCGAACCCGGCGCTGCGCGACGATCAGGTGTACAGCGCCGCCCATTATGCCGCCGTTTGCAAGAAGTTCGGCGATCCTGCTGCGCTCGACAAATACGACACGGTGTTCATCGACTCGATCACCGTGGCCGGGCGGCTCTGCTTTCAATGGTGCAAGGGCCAGCCCGAGGCGCATTCGGAAAAAACCGGCAAGCCTGACGTGCGCGGGGCCTATGGGCTGCATGGGCGCGAGATGATCGCGTGGCTGACGCATCTGCAGCACACCCGCGGCAAGAACATCTGGTTTGTCGGCATCCTCGACGAGAAGCTTGATGACTTCAATCGCAAGGTCTTCGTCCCCCAGATCGATGGCTCCAAGACCGGTCTCGAACTGCCGGGGATCGTCGATCAGGTCATTACAATGGCCGAGATCAAGGGCGACGGTGATCAGCTGCAACGCGGCTTCGTTTGCCAGACCCTGAACCCCTGGGGCTACCCTGCCAAGGACCGGTCCGGCCGCCTCGATATGATCGAGCCGCCGCACCTTGGCCAGCTGATGGACAAGATCCGCGGCCCGCTTGTGCCCGCCGAGCGCCGCCTGACCTATCAGCCGCCCCAGCTTCCGAGGCCGCCCGCTGCGACGGCGGACACCCCCAACGCTTCCTCCAACTGAAAGGACCCGAGCCATGTCTCTCTGGAACGATTTCAACGACGCGCAGTCGAATGCCAATGTCATCCCGAAGGGCACGCTGGCCAAGGTGCGCCTGACCATCCGTCCGGGCGGATTTGACGATGCCTCCCAGGGCTGGACCGGCGGCTATGCGAAGCGCGGTGGCACCGGGGCGGTGTTCCTCGATGCCGAATACACCGTGCTCGAAGGTCAATATGCCAAGCGCAAGATCTGGTCGATGATCGGGCTCTACAGCCCGAAAGGCCCGGACTGGGCCAACATGGGGCGCAGCCTCATCCGGGGCATCCTGAACTCGTCGCGTGGGCTCTCGGACAAGGACAAATCTCCCGAAGCGCAGGCGGCACGGCGCATCAACGGCTTTGCCGATCTCGATGGTCTGGAATTTGTCGCGCGGATCGATATCGGCACCGACACCAATGGGGACGAGAAGAACGAGATCCGCAATGCGGTGACGCCCGATCACAAGGAATACGCCCGGATCATGGGGGGATCGGCCCCCATGGCCTCCGCCCCCTCCCATGCTCAGCCCCACGTCCAGCCGGGTCATGCCCCCTCGACGCCCAACTATGGCGTGCCCGTGCAACAGGCACAGCCGCATCAGCCGCATCAGCCGCAACACGCGCCGGCGCCCGGATTTACCGGCCGCCCGAGCTGGGCTGAGTGAGGCCAAGCCCCATGCGCTTGCGTCCCCGCCAGAAACTCTTCGTCGAGCGCAGCCTTGCTGCGCTCGCCACCCGAGCCAACACGCTCGGCATCGCCCCGACGGGGGCGGGCAAAACGATCATGCTGTCGGCGGTCACTGGCGAAAGCATCTGCAACAGTGACGCCAAGGCCTGCGTGCTGGCCCATCGCGATGAGCTGACGGCGCAGAACCGTGAGAAGTTCGGCCGGGTGAACCCCGCGATCACAACCTCGGTGCTGGACGCGACGACCAAGTCCTGGGGCGGTCAGGTCACCTTTGCCATGGTGCCGACACTGGCGCGCGAGGGCAATCTCGCCGCCATGCCGAAGCTGGACCTCCTGGTCATCGATGAGGCCCATCACGCGGTGGCCGACAGCTATCGGCGCGTCATCGGCCGGGTGCGCGATATCAATCCCGATGCCCGGATATTCGGGGTGACGGCCACGCCAAACCGGGGCGACAGGAAGGGCCTGCGGGCGGTCTTTGACAATGTCGCGGATCAGGTCAGGCTTGGCGAGTTGATTGCCTCCGGGCACCTGGTGCCGCCGCGCACCTTTGTCATCGACGTGGGCGTGCAGGACAAGCTCAAAGCCGTGCGCAAGACCGTGTCGGATTTCGACATGGCGGAAGTGGCCGAAATCATGGACCGCGCGCCGATCACCGAAGAGGTGATCCGCCACTGGCAAGAAAAGGCGGCAGGCCGCCCGACAGTCGTGTTCTGCTCGACCGTGGCGCATGCAGCCCATGTGGCCGAAGCCTTCAATGCGGCCGGCATCCCCGCTGGCCTGATCCATGGCGATCTGCCCGGAGAGGAACGGCGCAATATCCTTGCCGCCTTCGCCCGCGGCGAAATCCGCGTCATCACCAACGTGGCGGTGCTCACGGAAGGCTGGGACCATCCGCCCACCTCCTGCGTCGTGCTGCTGCGCCCCAGTTCCTACAAATCGACCATGATCCAGATGGTGGGCCGGGGCTTGCGGACCGTCGATCCCACCGAGTTCCCCGGCGTTGTGAAAACCGACTGCATCGTTCTCGACTTCGGTACCTCGAGCCTGACCCATGGCACGCTGGAACAGGATGTCGATCTCGACGGCAGCGCTGGAACCGGCGCCGCCCCGACAAAGACCTGCCCGGGGTGCGACGCCGAAATTCCGCTGGGCTGCCGGGAATGTCCGATCTGCGGCGAAGTGCTAGTCGACGAAGAGGATGAAGCTGAAACCCGCGAGAGCGCACTTGGCGGGGCATTGTCTGGCTTCGTCATGACGGAAATCGACCTCTTGAAGCGCTCGAGCTTCGAATGGGTTGATCTCTTCGGGTCCGAGGATGCGCTGATGGCCACGGGCTTCACGGCCTGGGGTGGCATCTTCTGGATGGAGGGCCTCTGGTATGCAGTTGGTGGTGGCAAAGGTGAGACGCCCCATCTCCTCGGCGTCGGTGAACGCGCCATTTGCCTCGCTCAGGCTGACGACTGGCTGAACACCCACGAGACCGACGAAAGCGCCTTCAAGACGCGCGGCTGGCTGAACCAGCCCGCCACCGAAAAGCAGCTGCAGTACCTCACGCCCGCCGCGCGCAGTGACTTTGGCCTCACCCGCTACAAGGCCTCGGCGCTCATGACCTTCGGGTTCAACAAGCGGGCGATCCGGGAGTTGATCCTGAGTGCGGGCCCCACCGTACGGGAGGCCGCGTGATCCATGTCGCATCATCCACGCCCACAGCCCCGCTGGCTGCTGATTGCGCGGATCGCCTCCGCCTTTGGCATCCGCGGTTTCAGCCCTGTGCGATTTGCCTGCGCCCGGCACAGGGGTTCGGCTTCTTCGGCCCCAACAAGCGGCGCCCACGGGACTACCGCTGGTTCTGCTCCATGCCCTGCCAAGGGTTCTACGCCACACGTTTCAAGAAAGGACGGATCATGATCGGCATGACCGAGGAAGAGCGGCTCGCGATCGCGCTGGTGATGAAGCGCCTCGGCCAGACCATGGAGGGTATCGGCTGGCAGAAGCGTCTTTGCGATCTCTCTGAGACCGATGTGAGCGTCCTGATCGAGAACATCCTCGAGGGCTACGGCGCGGAAATGGCGCGCATCACCAAATCTCAGGAGGTGCCGTTTTGACCCTCGACTACAACCGCACCCCCAGCTTTGCCGAACGCGTGAATGACTCCGTCGACGCGGCGATTGCGGCCGAGAACGCAACGCGCGCGCCCCGCGACTATCTCGGGGGTTCCCGTCTTGGTCATGCCTGTGAGCGCGCTTTGCAGTTCGAGTTCACAGCCACACCAAAGGACGACGGCAAGGACTTCTCGGGTCAGTCGCTGCGCATCTTCGCGATCGGCCACGCGCTCGAGGATCTCGCTGTGGCCTGGCTTCGTCAGGCCGGGTTCGACCTCTACACCCGCAAAGGCAATCGGCCCGATGGCGGGCAGTTTGGCTTCTCCGTCGCGGGCGGGCGCATTCGGGGCCATGTCGATGGCATCATCGCCGCCGGGCCCGAGGGGTTTGGTCTCGCGGTTCCCGCGCTCTGGGAATGCAAGACAATGAACGCGAAGAACTGGCGTGCCTGCGTCAAGGACGGTGTGACCAAATCGAAGCCGGTCTACGCCGCCCAGATCGCCATCTACCAAGCCTACATGGAAACGCAGGTGCCGGGGATTTCCGCGAACCCGGCGCTCTTCACCGCGATCAACAAGGACACGGCAGAACTGCACCATGAGCAGGTCGCGTTCGATGCCGATCTGGCGCAGCGCATGTCCGACCGGGGCGTGCGGATCCTGCAGGCGACCGACGCGGGCGAGTTGCTGCCACGGGTCGCGGCCAATCCCGACTTCTTCGAATGCCGGTTCTGCTCCTGGGCCGAGCGCTGTTGGAGCCTGCCCGGATGACCGACGCGCCTATGGATCCGCCACCACCCGAGACACCCGAGACACCCGAGGATGCCGCAATGACCCACGATCCCGAAGACCGCGCTGAGCTGCCGAAGGAAAACCTGATCCATTTCAACCCATGGCGCGACTTCAACGATGCGGCACCCGTGGAGGATGTGTTCGGCGATGAGCCCGATCCCGAGCAGATCGCCCAATTCATGGAGGTGGTCTTCGGTTATTGCGACGGGCTGATCCCGGTCCGGAGTTTCATCGACAAGGGCCAGGGCATCGATGGGCGCCCCCATAACATCTGGATCGAGGCCAGCGGCGCTGTCTCCGAGAAGATGGCGACCTTTGCCCATTGGGCGTCGCGCGAGGGTGCGGCCGTCTATGTGATCCCCGGCACGGTCGCCGCCGCAGGGCAAGCCAAGGCCGCTGAGGTGCTGCAGATGCAGGCCGTGGTGGTCGATATCGACAATGGCGACATTGCCGCAAAGCGCGCCCATCTCGAGCGCCACCTCGGGCCGCCCACTATGATAGTGGAAAGCGGTGGCATCACGGCTGAGGCACAGCGCAAGGCCCATGTCTGGTGGAAACTCACCGAACCTGCCGAGGGCAGCGACATCGCGCGCGTGACGCGCCTGCGCGGGGATATCGCGGCCAAGGTCGGGGGCGACATGCATTTTCGCTCGGCCCACCAGCCGATCCGAGTCGCGGGCTCGGTCTATTACAAGAACAACCTCAAGACCCAGGTCCAGATCGTCGAATTGAACGCGACCCGCGAGCGCGATCTCGGCGAGTTCATCGAGGCCGTCGCTGATATGCCACCCGCCCCGGGTGTCAACCTCGCGCCAGATTTCACCACGATGGACAAGCCGCGCGCCGACGACGTTCTGGTCACGCCCGTGCGCGAAGGCGGTCAGGATGATTGGTCGCGCTTCGAGGGCGCCTCGGCCGCCATCGGGTATTTCATCCGCATGGTCCACGACGGTCGTCTCTCGAAGGATGAGGGCTGGGAAGCGATCTGCGGCTACAACGCCGCCATGCTGCGTCCCCAGTGGCCGGTGGAACGGCTGAAGCGCGAGTCCGAGCGACTCTGGGTCCTCCATGTCGAGAAGCATGGACCGCCGCTCATCCGCCTCGACAGCGCGGCCCCTGCACCGGATGAGATGCCCACCTTCACGCTGGGCGCGCTCCTGGATGACACGACGCCGATGCCGGCCGACATTATCGCGCCGCGTGTTCTGACGCCAGGTGGGCTCCTGGTGCTGGGAGGCGCACCCAAGGTGGGCAAGAGCGACCTCCTGATCTCCTGGCTCGTGCACATGGCTGCCGGGCAGCCGTTCCTTGGCTTCACCCCGCCGCGCCCGCTCAGGGTCTTCTACCTGCAGGCCGAGATCCAGTATCATTACCTGCGCGAACGGATGCAGCAGATCAACCTGTCGCCGCGTCTGCTGACGGCCGCGCGCGACAATCTGGTGGCCACGCCGAAGCTGAAAATGCTGCTCGACACCGAGGGCAGTATCCGCGTGGCGGAAGCCATCCGGCGCGCCTTCCGCACAGAACCCGTCGACATCATCTGCATCGACCCGATCCGGAACCTCTTTGACGGCGGCCCCGACGGCGGTGGCGAGAACGACAACACCGCCATGATGTTCTTCCTGAAGGATCGGGTTGAGGTTCTGCGCGATCACATCAACCCCGACTGCGGGGTGATCCTCGTTCACCACACCAAGAAACTCTCGAAACAGCAGGTGAAGGACGACCCGTTTCTGGCCCTCTCCGGCGCCAGCGCGCTGCGCGGGTTCTATACCTCTGGCCTCATCCTTCACCGCCCCGACGAGGACAGTCCGCAGCGCAAGCTGGAGATCGAGTTGCGCAACGGACCGGCGCTGGAGCCGAAACTGATCGACAAGGTCAAGGGCGAATGGGTCGAAATCAACCCGATGAACGAACGTCTTGTCGGCGCCGAGATGGGGGCAAAGCAGGATGCCGAGCGCGACCGCAAACGAGATGTGATCCTCGCCATCCTTCTCGCCGAGGCCGCAAACGGCAATCTTTATACCTCGACGCAGTTTCGTGAGAAATTCGAGAACCAGCTCGGGCTGGGCAGCCAGTCGACCATCCGCGACCGGATCAATGTACTGACCACCAAGGGCTACATTCGGTTTGTGCGGGACGGCGCACCCTTCGGGCTTCCGGTCGTGCGTTCCAGGTTCGGCTACCTCTGCGTTGAGGGGATGATTTTTGGCGGTGAGGATCGTGTCGATCCCGATACCGGCGAAGTCCTCAGCGGCGAAAAGCCGGTCCTGCCAACCCACTACAAATCGCCATCAAACGGCATCTGCCTCGAGGTCGAAGACCCCGCGGATTGGTCCATCATGGAGGATGAGAATGACTGATCTTGCCACCTCTGCGCGTTGTTCGTCCTCAGGACAAACATGTTTGTCCTCCGCCGTTGTTCGTCCTGAACTCAATGAAATCAAGGACTTGATGCAGGACGAGGACAAACATGTCCGTCCTCTTGTTCGACCTCCGTTTGCCCTGAAAGTCTTCGGTATTTCAACAACATACGCCAGAACGAGGACGAACAATCAGAGCCTATATATTATATATAGGGAGGCGGACCTGTCCGTCCCGCCTCCCTATGCCAGGATAATATCGCCGCACCCCTCGCGCACCATGTCACATCCTGTCCAGATCGGAGGTGGCCAATGACGCGCGCGAACCGTGTTGTTCACAGCATTGATTTCGACGTGGTGCCGCTCCCCGGCACTGCACTGCTGCGCGAAGGGCAACGTTATGTGGTGACCGGGTCCGACCTGCACAGCCGCAAGGATGGTGAGATCGTCCCGATCATCTACTGGCAAAGTCACTGTGCGGAATGCGGCGCGTCTTTCGAGTGTTGGAGCGGCCTGCGGTCAGGAACTCTGAACCGCCGGTGCCCGCTGCACCACGCGCCAGGCAAGGCCGTCACCGCTGCCGGCAAAAAGCATGTTGCCAATCATCTGAGCAAATACGGCCGACGCCGGAAACGCTGACACATCATCCGACGACGGCGGCCGTTACCGCCAAGCATCAACCGCCGTCGTCTTCCAGCCCCAAGCAGCCCATCTGAAAAGGAGACCACCCATGGCTGACCTGACTCTCACCAGCACCATTTCCGGCGAAACGCCGAAAACGCCGCCGCTGTCCGAACCGGCACGTACCATCCTTGCCCTTGATCTCGGCACCACGACAGGATGGGCGCTCCGGTCCGCAGACGGTCTCATTTCCAGCGGGACGGTGTCGTTCAAACCCGGCCGCTATGACGGCGGCGGCATGCGTTATCTGCGCTTCACCAACTGGCTGACGGAACTGGATCGCCTGTCCGGTCCGATCGCGGCGATCTGGTTCGAAGAGGTCCGCCGACACCTCGGCACGGATGCAGCGCATGTCCACGGTGGTCTTCTGGCCGTTCTGACAAGTTGGGGTGAACTGCGCGGCGTGCCCTACGCAGGAACACCGGTGGGAACCATCAAACGCCACGCCACGGGCAAGGGCAACGCGTCCAAGGATGCAATGATCGCGGCTGCGCGTGCGCGTGGCTACAGCCCGGCCGATGACAACGAGGCCGATGCCATCGCCATCCTGCACTGGGCGATCGAGACCCGTGGAGGTGTAGCATGAAGCGCATGAGTTTTGCTCCTCGTGGCTTTGGCGGCACCCGCCGCAGCCCGGATGAGGTCAAACGTGATGGCTGGAAGGAGCAAGGTGTCCTTGCGGTTTCCGTCGACGATCATCGGCTGACATGGCCGGAGCGCGAACTGGTTCGACAACTCGGTGAGAAATTGTACGGCCAGGAGCAGAAGGAGGGTCAAAATGGCTGATTGGACAACCGCGATGGTGCAGGACCGGTTGGAGCTGGCGGCTGACGTTTTTGCGCAGTTGCCGGCTGTGAAACCGCAGGGCTACTTCAACGCCTGGCCCGAGTATTTCCACAGTTTCGCGGATCAGGTCGGACAGGAGCCGCAGATGCGACGGCCACGACCGAGCCCGCGCCAGATCACTCAGGCCGAGGAGGCCTTGCTCTGGCTGCGCTGGCTCGAGAAGGATGATGCCCGGATCCTCTGGCTCCGAGCGAACCGTACGCCCTGGAAGCCGATCTGCTGGGAACTGGGCATCAGCCGCGCCACCGCCAACCGGCGCTGGCAGTACGGCATCGCGGTGATCGTCTGGCGACTGAATGGGAAGAGCGTATCGCGGAAGCGGTCGATGGAGTTCGTGATCAAGCGCGCTGGGTGAGCCGTTCGTTAGCTGCGGACCGATCGGATGGCTGGCGCGCGCATGATGAAGACGTTGTGATTGGCCTTGGGGCCGTTCCACGAGTGACTATTCCGCAGCCAAGGCTTTCTGCCTGCAATAACAGGATGCTTTGATGGGCACCTCGGAGCGAGCCACGGCCTTGTCCAGTTGCAGTTTGATGTGGGACGCTTCAACGGTTTCGCCGCGTCGGGTGAGACACTCGTGCAGGCCGTGCAGACTCCAAACGTTTCCCGGATGCTGACACGCCCGGCTGAGCGTTGAATCCAGACCAAGGTCCGCACGATACACCGCTTCAGCTTCTTCCATCTGGCCCTGCTCAAGAAGAAGGGCGCCTAGAGCGTGGCGGGTGGGTTGCATCCATCCCCACGGTTCATCGTAGGGGAGGTTGTCGTCTATCTCCACCGATTTGCGCAGGTGACCAAAAGCGGCTTCGTGTTCTCCCTTATGATATGCGAGTTCACCCAGCATCATTTGCTCGGCAACCTTCAGAATGTCGCGGCACGTGTTGTTGAAAAGCATGCGGCTTTCGGGGACGCGTGCCAGGGCATTGTAAAATTCTGTCTTTTCGCGCTCGGCGTCTGCGATCCTGTGTAGGTTTGCCAATGCAACTGTACGTGCATAGCGCATCATGGCGGTGGTTACACAGTAGAGCTCTTCATCCGCCGGTAGATCCTGATCCAGAATTTCCTGCCATCGTCCAAACCTGATCAGGACATGCTGTTTCATCGGTATGAACCCTTCGAACCAGTCCGCCATTGGACGAAGGGTGTCCGACGGCAAGGTTTCGATGAGCTCATCGGCGGCTTCCAGTGCCGCTGTGGGCTGCCCCAAGAACATCGCGCCGTAGATCTTGAAGTGGTAATTGTGGCACCGATAGACGGAATAAAAGTTGTCTGGGCCTTGGCGCTCAAGGAACTTCCGGTCCGCTACGATAGCCGCCTCGTTTCGCAGCACCACGTTCATGTAATCTCCGCACAAGACGTCGATATGCGTCGGCATATGAAGCAGGTGCCCGGCATCGGGTACCAATGTGCTCAACGCGTCGCCGTGACGAAGCGCTCGCTCGGGGTGCGGCGACATCTCCATCAAATGGATATACATGTGCAGGAGCCCTGCGTGGCGCCACGCGCCGGGAAGCGTGTCAAAAGCCGTGTCGAGCACAGAAATGGCTTCCAGAGTGTCAGCCCCTTTGGCCGGTTTTCCGGTCGGTAGATCCCAAAGCTGCCAAGGTGTCCGGTTCATGATCGACTCGGCGAGTACCGCGCAAACATCCAGATCCTGGCTGAACCCGGCATGAACTTTTCGCATCGCGTCGGCGAACGCATCATTCCAAGGACTGAAATCCTCAATATCCGATGATGCAGGATAGCGCGCGGGAATGGCTTCGATCAGGGCCCGCTCAACGGGTGTCAGTCTGTCTAGCAGCGACATTGCCGTCTCAATGGAAGACTTGGCCAGCTCTATGCAGTCAGGCTTTTCCTCTTCTTCGAATGCTTCCCACGGTTTGTTGTAGTTTGGCCCGATACAGTAGGCGATGCCCCAATGCGCCATGGCACAACCAGGGTCGGCGGCCACGGCGTTTTGAAAGCACACGATCGCCTCTTCATGGTTGTAGGCGTAGGTCCAGGCGAGGCCTCGGTCAAACCAACGCTGTGCTTCGCCCGAGACTGTTGTCACTTTCCGGGTGTAGGTCCCGAGATCGTAATATTCCATCGCACTGTCCCTCCATCCAATTGTTCCATCCTACGACGACAACTCTTGTTTCCAAAGGGCCGATGCAACTTCGTTATCTTGTGGGCATACGAATGCCATATTGGCTGCTGTGGGCTCTGTGTTGTTTTTTCCGGGTTTCGCTCCAATGACTTGTTTGGCGCCGAGATCGATGGACGCGAGACGGTAGCGTAGGCCATGTCAACGAAAATCGAACGCCCGACACAATTTCCGGTGAGACACCGCAAGCCGAGACCTCTCGCGAGAGATGGGCTAGAAACGGGTAAGATGGCACGAAGCGTGAGAAATGCGGAGGCGTGATCAAATTAGGAGCTTGCAGAAGGCGAGCGGGGAGCAATTGATCACACAAACTGTTCTCCATCCGAATTCGTGAGACACCTAACCCACTGAAATTGAACGGGTCCTTCCTGTCGAGAATTGTATTCGGGCGGGCGAGGCGCGACGTTTTCCCAGTGACACCCTGAAAAACACCCGTTTCGTTTCGCTTTGCGCTCAAAGCCAATAAAACAAGGGCCTGAAGGCCCGAGCCCCCCGCCTGAACCGAAACGGGGTGTGTACCCCATTTCGTTTTGCGGACCAGACCCGTTTCGTGCATCAAGCATCTCCAAGGACATCACCATGGACGTCGTCGACCTGCCGCTGGAGCAGATCATTCCCTATGCGCGCAATCCCCGGCGCAACGAGCAGGCCATCGCCACGGTCGCTGCCTCGATCCAGGAGTTCGGCTGGCGGCAGCCGATCGTCGTGGACGAGGCGATGGTCGTGCTGGCCGGACACACCCGGCTGGAAGCCGCGCGCAAGCTCGGCTTCAAGACCGCCCCGGTGCATGTCGCCAAGGGGCTGACCGCGTCACAGGCCCGCGCCTTCCGGATCATGGACAACCGCTCGGGCGAGAATGCCGAATGGGACAAGGACCTCTTGAACCTCGAACTGGCCGATTTGCTGGAGGCGGATTTTGACCTCGGGCTGACCGGCTTCACCGAGGACGAGTTGAACGGGCTGATGTCGAGCCTTGAGGAAGGAACCGGCCCGCAGGAGGGCGAAGACGAGATCCCGGAAACCCCGGAGGATCCGATCAGCCGGCCTGGCGATCTCTGGCTTCTCGGCAACCATCGGCTTCTTTGCGGTGACAGCACGGTCGCCACGGATGTCGAGCGGGTGTTGAACGGCGTTTCGCCGCTCCTGATGTGCACAGATCCACCCTATGGTGTGGAATATGACCCCTCCTGGCGCAACCAGGTGGGGGCCGCGAAGACCAGGCGCACCGGCAAGGTGCTGAACGATGATCGCGCTGATTGGCGCGAGGCCTGGGCGCTGTTCCCCGGCGATGTCGCCTATGTCTGGCATGGCGCCTTGCACGCAGCGACCGTGGCGGAAAGCCTCGAACTCGCCGGCTTCACCATCCGGTCGCAGATCATCTGGGCCAAGGACCGGTTGGTCCTGAGCCGGGGTGATTATCACTGGCAGCATGAACCGGCGTGGTACGCCGTCCGCAAATCCGGCAAGGGCCATTGGGCAGGCGACCGAAAGCAGACGACGCTCTGGCACATCTCGGGCAAGGACCAGGACGAACAGACCGTTCATGGCACCCAGAAGCCGGTGGAATGCATGCGTCGGCCGATCCTGAACAACTCAAGCCCGGGTCAGGCGGTCTACGAGCCCTTCATGGGTTCGGGCACCACGCTGATCGCAGCCGAAACCACGGGCCGCCTCTGCTACGGCATCGAGCTGAACCCGGCCTATGTCGATGTGGCCGTCCAGCGTTGGCAGAAGTTCACCGGGAAACAGGCCGTGTTGGATGGGGATGGGCGCAACTTCGACGAAATCTCGACCGTTCAGCCGCCTGGTGCGTCAGACGCGGCATAGAAGCGAATGTCGGCAATCGCCACGTCCGCCTCGAACTCCCGGCCAATGGCAACCAGGCCCACGCGCCGCAGTCGGCTGAGGTTCAGTGGCCGCTCGGTTCGATGTGGTGCAAAATCTCCGAACGGCAGGAACACGGTCGTCCATTCGGGGCGGGCATGAAAGCCCTGGCGGTAGGACTCCCACGGGCGGCGGATATCCGACGTCCGAAGATGCAGGTTGTAAGTCTGGTTGTTGCCAAAAACATCGAGCCGGATGCCGTCCCAGGCACTCGCATCCACGACACCGCCTGCCTCGCCGAGATCAAGGGCGACCTGGAGAAAGCCGCCATTGTTCTCCAGGCTCACACCGCCGGTCATGCGGATGGCCTCCCGGCCGGCGATGGTTTCCCGGGTCACCGCGCCATTGGAGACCCCGCCCATGACCCGATCGGACACCAGCACCCAGCCATTGCCGGTCACGGCGAGTGGCGGGTCAAAGCGGAGATCGTCGATGATCTCTGGGGCGACGGTCGGGGAAAGCATGTCGTCTTGCATGAATGGAAAATTAGGAATGGCTGACGCCTGCGCAAGCCCCTCGGCGCAGCGACAGTCGCGCCTGATGTCACTGGTTGAGGCCATAGCCAATGTGGTGATCGGCTATGGCGTCGCGGTCGTCACGCAGATCCTGATCTTCCCGATCTTCGGGTTGCATACGACGCTGGCACAGAACCTGTCGATGGGCGGGATATTCACAGGAGTGAGCCTGGTCCGGTCCTATCTGCTGCGGCGGGTGTTCGAGACGATCAGGGTTGCCAGTCGCTCCGGCGACCGTGGCGGACATGGAGAACCTGCACCGCCCCATCGATGACAGCATAGTAAATCCGCCAGCGCGTTGCCTTGCCGTAAAGCGCACGTCGGATCGGCTGATCGAACTCGCGCGCCTCGGGTGCGATGGGATGGGCCTCGGGCATCTTGCCAAGACCGAGAATGGTTTGGCGTATCCCCGCCAGCCAATCCTCGGCCGCCCTTGGGTTGCGATCCCGCAGCCAGATCCATGATGCGGTCAGATCATCCGCCGCATTCTGCGTGATGATCACGGGCAGCGCCTCGTTCATGGCGGCGGTCAGTCGGACTTGGCGAGAGTGTCGAAGAATTGGCCGGCCTCGGTGCCCTCACCGGCGCGGGCCTGCGCCAGTCCCTTGCGGATGCCGGCTACGGTTTCCGCGTAATCAAGCTGGTCCTGCATCTCCTGCCACGCGGCCGCATCCATCACGACGACCGAGGGCTTGCCGTTCACGGTCAGGATCTGCGGCCGACCGGTCTCCTTGATCTGGGCAATCAGACGCGCCGAATCCCGTTTGAACTCCGTCAACGGGCTGATGTCCTTGGTGATGTTCATGGCAGACCTCCCGGGCGCGCATCGAATTCAATGCGAATATAGTGCGAATTTCGATGCGCGTCGAGAGGTGCCTCGCTCAGCGCAGGGCGTAGACGCGCCCGCGTCCCTCGACCTTCTCCGAGGTGACCTCGAGGCCGAGGCGCTTTTTGAGGGTACCTGCGAACATGCCCCTCACGGTATGTGGTGCCCATTGCAGGGCCGCGGTGATCTCCTCGATGGTCGCGCCTTCCGGAGCGCGCAGCATGGCGATCAGGGTCGCCTGCTTGGTGCCCTCTCGTGGCGTGCGCGCCTTGGCCGCGAGTTCGAGGGCAGCGGAGGTGTCCGGTTCGATGCCGATGGCGGCAAGGCCTGCGTCGGTGGCGACCAGCGTGACGCCGTGGTCGTCGCCGGTCTCGCGCCAGACGGGTTCGCCCTTGCGCATGTCCGCTTCGGCCTCTTCGAGAAGGCCCTTGGCCAGCATCGCGCTGACCACCTTGGCGGCGGCGCCGCCGCGCAGGCTCTCGGGCAGCGGCAGTGCGATGCGGTCCTCGCGCTGTGCCGCCGAGTTGAGGATGATGGCTTGGGTATCGGAAAGCTTGGTCATGGGGTCGTCTCCGTATGCGGGCCCGCGTCATGCGGCGCCTTCTACGACCCCAAGCCACGCAGGGCGCGCGGCGGGAGTTCCGGCTGGGCTGGAGATCACTCGGCGTGTTCGCCTTCGCCGAAGAGGAAGTCGGTGATCTGTCCGAGGTCGTCGGCCACGCTGGCGATGGAGCCGACGCTGCCCCAGTTGATGGCGTCCGGGTCGAAACCGAAGTGGTCGTCGCTGAGCGCCTGCAGGCGGGCGAGCATTGCGTCGATCTCGGCCTTTTTTGCGACGAAGGCGGCCAATGCCGCTTCCCGGTTCCGCCGCGCCTTTTCGGCGTGGAGTTCATGGCGGGGTGTTGTTTGCGGGTTCAGGCGGGTCATCGGGTTGGCTCCGTCGGGTGTGTCGTTGTCCTGTCATCAGCTTCGCTCTGGCGCGCAGGTGCATCCAGTATAATCGCAGCAATATCATGGCTTTGATCGGAGCGCCGGGATCATCTCATGTCGTCAGCGGCTCAACCCATCGGCGTGATCGCGCGGCTCCTCGATCTCTCCGAACGCCGGGTGCAGCAGTTGAGCCGGGAGGGCGTGATCCCGAAAGCCGAGCGCGGGCAATATGACCTGATCGGCTCGGTGCGCGGCTATGTCCGCTACCTGCGGGACCAGGCGCTGAAGGCGCAGGCCGGCGCGCCGGACTATGCCGCCGAGCGGGCCCGCTTCATCCGGGCGCGGGCCGATCTCGCCGAGATGGAGGCGGAAGAAAAGCGTCGGGCGCTGATCGCGGCCGATGAGATCGAGGCGGCCTGGATTGCCGTGCTGGCCCTTCTCAGAACCCGCCTGCTGGCGCTGCCCGACCGGCTGGCTCCGCAGGCTTTTGACCAACCCACCGTCGGAGACACCCGGAACCTGATCCGAACTGCGATCCGCGAGGTGCTCGATGATCTCGCGAAGCCAGACATTGAACTCGAAGCTGACATTGACCTTGAAGGGGTCGCCGATCCTGAAGCGCACGGTGGAGAAGGCCCTGGCGGTGCTGCGGCCGCCACCGGACCTGACGATCAGCGCCTGGGCGGACCAGAACAGGCGGCTGAGCTCTGAGGCCAGCGCCGAACCCGGCCAATGGCGCACCAGCCGCGCCGAATACCAGCGCGGCATCATGGATGCGATTTCGGATCCGGCGGCGGAAACCGTCGTGATCATGTCGAGCAGTCAAATCGGGAAAAGCGAGTCGATCCTCAATATGGTCGGCTATCACATCGACCACGACCCGGCACCGATCATGGTGGTGATGCCGACCGAGCGGGATGCGGAGACCTGGTCGAAGGACCGGTTCTCGCCGATGGCGCGGGATACGCCCTGTCTGCAGGACAAGATCGCCAACCCGAAATCCCGCGATGGCAACAACAAGATCCTGCACAAGCGGTTCCCGGGCGGGCATCTGACCATCGTCGGGGCCAATGCGCCCTCGGGTCTGGCCAGCCGCCCGATCCGGCTGCTCTTGTGCGACGAGGTCGACCGCTATCCGTTCAGCGCCGGCGCCGAGGGCGACCCGGTCAACCTCGCGAAGAAACGCACGGTGACCTTCTGGAACCGCAAGATCGTGCTGGTCTCGACGCCGACGAACAAGGGCGCGAGCCGGATCGAGGCGGCCTTTGAGGAAAGCGACCAGCGCCGGTTCTGGGTGCCATGTCCGGGCTGCGGGGCGGAACAGGTGCTGACCTGGGAACAGGTCAAATGGGACAAGGCGGAGGATGGCAGCCATCGCCCGGAAACCGCGCGCTATCACTGCGTGGACTGTGATGCGCCCTGGAAGGATGAGACCCGCTGGTCTGCGATCTCGAAGGGCCGCTGGATTGCAGAGGCCCCGTTTGATGGAACCGCCGGGTTCCATCTGAACGAGATCTATTCGCCCTGGGTGCGGCTCGAGGCCATGGCCAAGGCATTTCTCTCGGCGCGCGCCGGTGGGGACGAGACGATGAAGACCTTCGTCAATACCTCGCTGGGCGAGACCTGGATGGAAAGCGGCGAGGCCCCGGACTGGCAACGGCTGCAGGGGCTGAAGGAAGACTGGCGCGCGGGCACCGTTCCGTCCGGTGGTCTGTTCCTCACCGCCGGGGCCGATGTGCAGAAGGACCGGATCGAGGTCGATGTCTGGGCCTGGGGCAAGGGTCTGCAGAGCTGGCTCATGGACCACATCGTGATCGAGGGCGGGCCCGGCGATCCGGCCTGCTGGCAGAAACTGTCCGACCTGCTGAGCCGCACCTGGCAACATGCGAGCGGCACGTCGATGACCATCGCGCGGCTGGCGATCGATACCGGCTACGAGACGGCCGCCGTCTATGCCTGGGCGCGGCAAGTTGGCTTTGCGCAAGTTGCGCCGGTCAAGGGCCTCGAAGGCTTCAACCGCGCGAGCCCGGTGACAGGGCCAACATTCGTGGACGCGACGATCGCCGGCAAACGCCTGCGCCGTGGCGCGCGGCTCTGGTCTGTGGCAACCTCTACGTTCAAGGCGGAGACATATCGTTTCCTGCGGCTTGAGCCGCCGGAAACCAGCCCGGCGGATGGAGAGCGGTTTCTTCCTGGCTTCATCCATCTGCCGGGCTGGATCGACGCCGAATGGCTGAAACAGCTGACGGCCGAGCAACTGGTCACGGTCAAGACCAAACGTGGGTTCGCGAAACTCGAATGGCAGAAGCTGCGCGAGCGCAACGAGGCGCTCGATTGCCGAGTCTATGCAAGGGCGGCCGCCTGGATCCTCGGGCCCGATCGCTGGTCGGAGGCCCGGTGGGAGGAACTGGCGTCGCAGTTCGCGGTCGCAGATGCCAGGGACAACGCCTCAGCCACGGCACAGCAACCGGTCCGCAGGGCACAGGTCCGGCGCGTCGCGCGGTCGAGTTACATGGGGTGAGCGCTAGAGGTCAGTGCAGCCGCTTGTTGCGGCTGCGCTCGAAGGCCTCCAGGGACGCCTTTCGCTTCAGCGCGATGGTGCGAAGGTTGGCCGCGATGTGTTCCGCGCCAAAATCCACCGGATTGAACGGACCGCCATACCAGCGGACCATGTCCCGGTGCTGCGGATGGCGGGGCCTGGCCATGGCTTCGACGAAGTCCATGAACCCATTCGGACCGCCAACGTCTTCCGGAGGCGCGGTGCGTTCTCCGTCAACGAAGGTGGGATAGTCGGTGCCGGGAACCGCGTCGGTGACCTCCTCGATCAGGATCCGATGCTGCCAGTCATCGCCGAAATCGTAGGTGTAGAGGAATTCCGCAACCCCGCGATCGACGAGCATGCCGAGGCGCATGCTCCGGGCCTGGTAGATCTTGCGGCCCCAGAGCGCATCCTCGGGATCGGGCTCGCCATAGACACGGTCGCCGATCCGGAAGTCATAGAGGTGATAGCTCTCCCAGGGCATGACCGCCTGGATGATCTCGTGCAGCGCCCTGAGATTGGTCGTCAGGCTGACCTCGACCCGCCGCCAGATCGTTGGTTCGAGATGTGCGAGCGCGATTCTGATCCTGGCGATTTTCTGGGACATGGCGCGACCTGAGTTTGGGTTTGGCGGCAACATAACAAGGTGACGGCCATGGCCACAATCACGGACCTCCGCGCCCGCCGCGACGCACTGACCGCGCAACGCTCCTCCGGTGTGGCCCGCGTCAGCTATGACGGCAAGACGGTCGACTATCGCAGCCTGGCCGAGATCGACCGGGCCATCGAGGCGCTCGAACGCGAGATCGCCGCGGCCGAGGGGCGACGCATGGTGCGCCATGTCCGCGTGACCACGGTGAAGGGCCTCTGAGCAACATGGGCCTCTTCGATCGCTTTCGCCGCCGGGGCTCCGGTGGCCCCTCTGCCATGCGCGCCCGCCTCGAAGGCGCCATGGCGAAACGCCGGTTGCGGGGCTGGAACCCGCCCTTGGAGAACATCAACGCGCTGGTCGCCTCCGGTGGCCCGCGCCTGCTGGCACGCTCGCGCGAACTGGTGGTCACCAACGGCTATGCGGCGAACGCCTGCGAGGCCTTTGCCGCGAACCTGGTGGGCGACGGGATCAAGCCCTCCTCGCTCATCGGGGAGGCCGACCTGCGCGACCGGGTGCAGCGGCTCTGGCTGGCCTGGACCGACGAGGCCGATGCCGACGGTCTGACCGACTTCTACGGCCTGCAGGCCATGGTCGCACGCGAGATGTTCGTGGCCGGTGAATGCTTTGTCCGGCTGCGCCCGCGGCGCGCCGAGGATGGGCTGCTGGTGCCGATGCAACTGCAGCTCCTGCAATCCGAAATGCTGCCCTTTGAGACAACGGAAACGGCGGCCAACGGCAACCGCATCCGCTGCGGGATCGAGTTCGACGCCATTGGCCGACGCGTCGCCTATCACTTCCGCCGCCGCCATCCCGGTGACAGCACCGATTTGGGCGAGGTGATCCCTGAGACGGTGCGCGTACCGGCTGGGGATGTGCTGCATATCTATCGGCCCATCGATGCGGGCCAGATCCGGGGCCTGCCGCATGTGGCCCCGGCGATGGTGCGGCTCTTCCTGCTCGACCAGTATGACGACGCCGAGCTCGACCGGAAGAAGACCGCGGCGATGTTCGCGGGCTTCATCACCAAGACCGCGCCGGAAGATCCGATGATGGGCGAGAGCGCGGCCGATCTCGATGGCGCGGCCATTGCCAGCCTCGAGCCCGGCACCATGCAGGTGCTGCTGCCGGGCGAGGATGTGAAGTTCTCGTCTCCGGCCGATGTCGGCAGCAGCTACGAGGCCTTCCAGTATCGCACTCTGCTGGCAGTCTCGGCCTCGCTGGGTCTGCCCTATCACCTCGTCACCGGCGATGTCCGGCAGGCGAACTACTCGAGCCTCAGAGCCGAGCTCGTCGAGTTCCGCCGCCGCATCGGCCAGCTCCAGCACGGGGTCATGGCCCATCAGCTCTGTCGGCCGATCTGGCGGCGCTGGCTGGAAACATCCGTGTTGTCCGGCGCGATCGACGTGAGCGACATGGCGAGCGTCCTGCCGGTGCAATGGATCCCGCCGCGCTGGGACTGGGTCGATCCGCTGAAGGACATCCAGGCGCAGGTGCTGGCGATGGAGGCCGGGCTCACCTCCCGGCGCAAGGTGGTCGAGGCCACCGGCTATGACATCGAAGAGGTCGATCGCGAGAACGCCGTCGACGCCGCGCGTGCGGCCGAGCTGGGCCTGCGCTACCGCACAAGCCCGGGCGAGACGCAGGGCGCGCGGGCCACGCCGGTCCGAGAGCCCAATCCAAATTCCAGTGACGGACCGTCCGACAGTAACCCGGACACCGACATTCAACAGGAGTGATCCCATGAAATCCTGGTACACGATCCGCGCCCGGGCGTCCGGCGCGGAAGTGCTGATCTATGACGAGATCGGCGCCTATGGCGTCACGGCCAAGGGCTTCCTGGCCGAGCTGGGTGCGCTGCCCGAGGGCACGCCGGTCGATCTGCGCCTCAACAGTCCCGGCGGCTCGGTCTTCGATGCGGTCGCCATCTTCAATGCGCTGAAGCGCCATGCCGGGGACATCACCGTCTGGATCGACGGCATCGCCGCCTCGGCTGCCTCTTACATCGCCATGGCGGGCGATACGATCGTGATGCCGGAAAACGCCTTCCTGATGATCCACGATCCCTCGGGCCTGGTGATGGGCACGGCAGAAGATATGCGCGCCATGGCCGAGGCGCTCGACAAGGTGAAGGGCAGCCTCGTCTCGGGCTATGTGGCCAAGTCCGGCAGGCCCGAGGATAAGATTGCCGCGCTGATGGCGGCCGAAACCTGGCTCGATGCGCAAGACGCGCTGGATCTGGGCTTCATCGACCGCATCGCCGCGCCCGTGAAACTCGCCGCCGCCTTCGATGTGGCGCGTTTCCGCAATGCGCCGCCGGAAGTAGTCGAGGCTGCAGCGGAACCCGTGGAACCCGCCGATGCAGTTGAAACCTCGCCCGAGGGTGTTCCCGACGGAAACACCCAGGCGACACCCGCAAGTCCCGCGCCGGTGCCTGCAAGCTCCGTTGCGGACGGCAACGCAGCTCGTGACGCCGCCACCGTCCGGGCAGAAGCCATCGCCCATGCCCGGGCCGTGATCGATCTCTGCCGGCTCGCGGGCCAGCCGCAGAGGGCGGGGCACTTCCTCGAGGAGGGGGCCAGCCTCGATGCCGTGCGGGCGGCGCTGCTGGCCGCGAAGGCGCAGACCGACCCCGAGATCTTTCCCGCCCATGCCCAGCCCGGGCCGGGGCCAAGCGCAAAACCCTGGGGCGATGTGATCGCCCAGACTTTCAAACGCAAAGGACAGTGACACATGCCCATGCTCACCGAGCCCCCCCATCCCGGCGGCTTTCTCGTCTGGGAGGCCTTCCGCGACTACACAAGGGAAACCATCACCATTGCCGCGGGCACGCTCGACCCCGGCACGGTGCTGGGCAAGATCACCGCTTCGGGCAAATACGCCGCCCACGACCCGGCCGCCGTCGATGGCACCGAGACCGCCGTGGCCGTGCTCTGGGGCAAGGCGGATGCCAGCGGGGGCGATGTCCCGGCCGTGGCACTCGTCCGCGGCCCCGCCATCGTCAACCGTCACGACCTGGTCTTCGGGGGCACGCCGACCGAGCCTGAAATCACCGCCGCGCACACCGCGCTGCTGGCGGCCGGCATTCTCACCCGCTGACCTCACACCCATCCCCGAAAGGATCGCACCATGGCCACAATGGACATCTTCGAGGCCGATGCCTTCTCGGTCATCGAACTTACCCGCGCGCTGGAGAACATCCCGTTCAAGCCCGCGCTGCTCTCGGGCTCCGGCCTGTTCTCGCCCCGCGGCGTGCGCTCCCGCACCGTGGTGATCGAGAGCCGCGACGGCACGCTGTCGCTGATCCCGTTTTCCGAACGCGGCTCGGCCTATGAGCAACAGGTGCCGGAACGGCGCAACATGCGCGCCTTCGTCTGTCGCCAGTTCAAGAAGCAGGACGTGCTCTGGGCCTCCGAGATCCAGTCGGTTCGCGACTTCGGCTCGGAGAGCGCCACCCAGCAGGTGCAGACCGAGGTTGCCCACCGGCTGCGGCGTCTGCGCCAGGATGCCGAGGCCACCTTCGAATATCATTTCCTGAACGGCATCCAGGGGATCGTGAAGGACCCAAAGGATGGCGCCACGGTGATCGACTACGCCGCCGAGTTCGGGATTACGCCCGTGGCCGAGATCGACTTCGATCTCGACAACGCGAGCCCGGGATCCGGCGCGCTCAGGAAACGCTGCCAGGCGCTGATCGAGGGCGTCGAGGAAAGTCTCGGCGGACTGGCCGCGGGCGCGGTGCAGGTCCGCGCGGAATGTGGCTCGGCTTTCTTTGCCGATCTGGTGGCGCACAAGGAAGTGCGCGAGACCTATCTCAACACCGCCGCCGCGGCCGATCTGCGGGGCCGCGTTGCCGACGAGGTCAGCTTCGGCGGCATCACCTTCCGCCGCTACCGGGGCAGTTCCGCCTTCGGCGTGCCGACGGACAAGGCCTTCTTCTATCCCGAAGGCGTGGAAGGCCTCTTCGAGATCTACCACGCCCCTGCGGACACGTTCGAGACGGTCAACACGCTCGGCCTGCCGCTTTACGCCCGCACCATCCCCGACCGGGACCGCGACGAATGGGTGCGGCTCGAGATCGAGTCGAACCCGCTGCCGATCTGCACCCGGCCGCAGGTGCTGCGACAGGCCCGGCGGACCTGATGAGCGCTTTCGCCGCCGCCCTCGATGCGCTCTTCGCGGATGCGCATCTCGCGCGCGATGTCGTCTATATCGCCGAGGGCGGCGCGCCCTCACTGGTCCGCGCCATCCTGCGGCGGCCCGACGACATCACCGCCTTCGGCGAGGCGCGGCTCTGGTCGGAAACCACCCGGCTGGACCTGCGCCTGGCCGAGGTGCCAAACCCGCGACCCGGTGATCGCATCGAGATCGACGGCGAGGCCTTCCTCGTCCAGGGCGAGCCCGTTCGGGACCGGGAGCGGCTCGTCTGGACGGTGGATCTGAGGCCCGCATGAAACTGAAACTCGACGTCGATCCCGACATCGTCGCGATGATGGCGGCCGAGGTGAAGGCCGGAGAAAAGGCCGCCACCGCCGCCATGCGGGAGGCCGGCACCGGGCTGAAGACCGCTTGGCGCAGCCAAATCAGCGGTGCGGGGCTCGGTCGCCGGCTTGCCAACTCGATCCGAAGCCAGACCTTCCCCAAGGCCGGCGAGAGCCTGAACGCCGCGGCGCTGGTCTGGTCGAAGGCGCCGGTCATCATCGGTGCCCATGACACCGGCCCGCTGATCCGCTCGAAGGACGGGTTCTGGCTGGCCATCCCGACCGAGGCGGCCGGCAAAGGGCTGAAAGGTGGTCGAATCACGCCCGGCGAATGGGAACGGCGGCGCGGGCTACGGTTGCGGTTCGTCTATCGGCGTCGGGGCCCGAGCCTGCTCGTTGCCGAGGGGCGGCTGAACAGTCGAGGGCTGGGGGTGGCGTCAAGGTCGAAGACCGGCCGTGGGCGCACGACGGTGCCGATCTTTCTGCTGGTGCCGCAGGTGAAGCTGCCGAAGCGGCTCGATCTCGGGCGGGATGCCGAGCGGGCGCTCGACAGTGTGCCAGGGCTGATCGTGGCGAGGTGGGTGGAAGGGAGGCTGTGATGGCGGCTGTGCGAGACGAAACAGCCGTCCGCCGCTGCGCAGCAAACTACGAATTAGTGTTCTCTGGTTTGCATCCCCGGACTGCGCTACTTCTATTGCCATGGACCGCAAACTTACGACCATCCTCGCAGCCGATTTGGCTGGCTATTCACGTCTCATGGCCTTGGATGAGGAAGGGGTAATTGAACGGCTCCGTGCAGCCCGCAGTCAGGTGATTGACCCGGCCATCGCCGGAACGGGTGGCAGGATCATCAAAACTATGGGGGATGGGCTGCTCGTGGAGTTCCCTTCCCCAGTGAAAGCGGTCCGCGCGGCGTTGCAGGTGCTGCGCGATATGCAGGTTCAAGAAGCCCCGGCCCCAGAAGACCAGCGCCTGCAGTTCCGGGTTGGCATCAATCTAGGCGACGTCGTGATCGACGGTGACGACGTTTTGGGTGACGCGGTGAACGTTGCGGCCCGGCTTGAAAGCCTGGCACCTGTGGGTGGGCTGTGCATATCGCGAAGTGTATACGATCAGATAAATGGGCTTGTGGACGCGCAGATGACGCCGCTCGGCCCGCAAGCTGTCAAGAACCTGCCAAACCCGGTCGAGGTCTGGCGCGTAGAGGTCGCCGGAGCCAAGAAACCTCAGGCCACAACGAAACGAAACGAGCGGCCTTCAATCGCCGTGCTGCCGTTTGATAACATGTCCTCCGATACCGATCAGGAGTTTCTTGCTGACGGTATCGTCGAGGACGTGATTACCGAGCTCAGTAGGTTCCGCTCGCTGATGGTGATCGCTCGCAATTCGACTTTTGCCTATAAGGGCAAAGCGACGGACATCCGCCGGGTTGGTCATGAACTCGGCGCGCGTTACGTGGTGGAAGGCTCGGTGCGGAGGGGTGGTAACCGGCTCCGGGTGACGGCACAGCTCATCGAGGCTAGCACTGGGGCGCATGTCTGGGCTGACCGCTGGGACCGGACGCTGGATGATCTCTTCGCGCTTCAAGATGAGATGACCCAAGCCATTGTGACCGCCGTAGAGCCCGAGCTCGGCGCGCATGAACGGCGCCTCGCACGGATGCGTCCAACTGAGAGCCTAACTTCTTGGGAACTTTGTCAGCGCGGCTGGTCGCGGCTTGCTGAATACACCGCTCAGGCGATGGATGAGGCTGAATCTCTTTTGAAACGCTCCGCCGAAGCCGACCCGCACTTTGCCCTTCCGCGAGCCTTGCTCGCGCGACTAATGAACATTCGTGTTGGCGCCGGATTGAAGGACCCTAGCGGGCCGATACGCGAAGGTCTGGTGTGGGCACGCGAGGCGCTTGAGATCGATGACCGTCTGGAAATCGCACAAGCTGCGCACGGCGTTTTGCTAGCCATGTCTGGACAGTCCAAGGAGGCCACCGATGCCGTCAATCTAGCAACTGCGCTCAACCCCAACAGCGCGTTTTGTCATCATGCGTTGGGTCTCGCCGAAATGTTCAAGCAAGAACCTGACGGGATGAGGATGGCAGAAGCCGGCCGGGCTGCGTTGCGTCTTAGCCCCAAGGACCCCACGGCACATGCGTTTCAGAACATCGTGACAGTCGGCTTGTTGATTGATCGCCTCGATCACAACGATCCAGAGTTCATTGCCTCCGCACAAGCCGCATCACGACTTCCGGGCACAGCATGGTACACGCATCTGCTTGCGGCCTTCGCAGAGCTAGCGGACGGGAATGCAGATGCTGCACGGCAATGTATTCAGTCTGCGTTGAAGATGCGGCCCGATATGACGCTTGCGACGTACCGCACAATCTTTCCATTTCCGAAATCTGCGGCGCTTTTTGAGATCGGAGATCGCAATGGCGCAAACGAGCGAATTATCGAATTGGGTCTGCCGCGCGGCTAACTGCGCGTTCTGCGCCAGTCACCTCCGCGAATGCGCAGTTGCAACTAGATGCAAGGTCGGCGTTTGGGTCGAAGCGGACCTTCTCCGCACCCGCAAGACAGCGAAAGCCAATGCCCACCACCCGCGAAACCATCCTCGCCGCGCTGCACGCGCGGATCTCTGTGCTGCCCGCCACCGCGCTGCGCGGTGAGGTGCTGCCGGAGCGCGTCCCGGTCGATGGACTGCTTATCCTGCGCGACGGCGAGTCGGGCGAACCCGAGGTGACGCTGTCGCCACTATCCTATCACTACCAGCACCGGGCTGAAATCGAGGCCGTTGTTCAGGGCACAAACCGCGATGGGGCTTTCGACGCCCTCTGCGCTAACATCGGCGCGGTGATCGCCGTCGACCGAACTTTGGGCGGGCTCTGCGACTGGATCGAGGCGGAAGCGCCGCGCCCCGTGGAGCTGCCGGTGGAGGGAGCGGCCGGCCTGAAAGCAGCCGTGATCCCCGTGGTTCTGCACTACACAACCGCCGATCCGCTTGCGTGATATGGCCCCGAAACCTAGGCTTCTTCGAGCGGCTTGACGGAGGACAGGGAATGAGGCCGATAGATTTCTGGTTCTCGATCGGAAGCACCTATAGCTTCCTGACAGTAATGCGCCTGCCGGCCTATGCCCGTGAGCACGGTCTGAAGATTTCCTGGCGGCCATTCAACGTACGCTCGATCATGATCGAGCAGAAAAACATCCCGTTTGCCGACAAGCCGTCCAAATCCGCCTACATGTGGCGAGATATTGAACGTCGCGCCGCAAAATACGGCCTTTCGGCCAGCTTGCCTGCACCATATCCGTTGCAGAACCTGGCACTCGCCAATCAGGTCGCGCTCCTCGGCATGCAGGAGGGGTGGGGCGAAGACTACGTAATTGCCACCTATAGAAGATGGTTTCAGTTGGGGGAACCCGCTGGAATCGAACCAAATCTCTCGGATAGCCTGAAGGAAATTGGCCAGGATCCGGCTCGGATCATCGAAACCGCGAACTCGGCCCAAATCGAAGACGCTTTGGCCCTTGAAACCGAGAAGGCGAAATCTCTTGGTATCTTCGGCGCGCCCAGTTTCCTGGTGAATGGAGAGGTCTTCTGGGGTGACGACAGGCTGGACGATGCCGTGTCCTGGGCACGGAGCGGCCGGGTCGCCTGAAACGGCGGACACTGACACGTTGATCCCGTGTGCCAGGGTAGCCGGAATACGTGGCGGTTATTCTGAAGGATAGGCATGGCCAAAGTGGCGGCACCGACGGTCACTCTTTGAACACCACAAAAGGAACTGATCATGGCACGAGCCCAAGGGGCGCGGGCGCAGATGGCGCTTGCGTTCGAGACCGTCTATGGCACGCCGCCTGCTGGCGGCTTCACGAAAATGCCCTTCGCAAGCACCACGCTCGGCGCGGAGCAGCCGCTGCTGAACTCCGAACTTCTGGGCTATGGCCGCGATCCGCTGGCCCCGATCAAGGATGCGGTGACGGCGGACGGCGATGTGGTCGTGCCGCTCGACGCCGAGGCTTTCGGGTTCTGGCTGAAGGCAGCCTTCGGTCAGCCTGTCACCAGCGGTACGGCGCCTGGACCGTTCACCCACGAGTTCCAATCGGGGTCTTGGACGCTGCCGAGCCTCTCGATCGAGACCGGCATGCCGGAGGTGCCACGCTTTGCCATGTATTCCGGCTGCGTGCTCGACCAGATCACCTGGCAGATGCAGCGGTCCGGCCTGCTGACCGCGACGGCGCGGCTGGTGGCGCAGGGAGAGACGGTGGGCACGGCGTCTAGTGCCGGTGCGCTGGCAGACATTGCCCTGAAGCGCTTCGGCCATTTCAACGGACAGGTCACCCGGAACGGCAGCGCCCTCGGCAACGTGGTTTCCGCCGACATTACCTATGCCAACAACCTGGATCGGATCGAGACCATCCGCAGCGATGGCCGCATCGACGGGGCGGATCCGTCGATCGCGGCGCTGACCGGCTCCATCGAGGTCCGCTTCGCCGACCAGACGCTGGTGACGCAGGCGATCAATGGCGAGGCCTGCGAGATGGATTTCGCCTATGTCCTGCCCTCGGGCGAGAGCTTGCGCCTAACCGTGCACGCCGTCTACCTGCCGCGCCCGCGCATCGAGATTTCCGGGCCGCAGGGCGTCCAGGCCACCTTCGACTGGCAGGCCGCCCGCGACACTGTGGTCGGCCGGATGTGCACCGCAACATTGGTCAACGATATCGAGGTATACTGAGAATGCTCACGCTCGACCTGACGAACGCGCCGCGTTGGCATGACCTCGCCCCTGGCGTCCGGCTACAACTGCGCCCACTGACCACGGCGCTGATGGTGGCGACCCGCAGCGATGCGGCCGTCGAGGCGGTTCCCGGGGAGGCCTCCGACGAGGAGCGCGCCGTCGCCTTCGCCAAGGCGCTCGCTCGCCGGGCGGTGCTCGCCTGGGAGGGCATCGGAAACGCCGAAGGCAACGCGATCGATCCGAGCCCCGAGGCCATCGACGCGCTGCTCGATATCTGGCCAATCTTCGAGGCTTTCCAGCTGACCTACGTCTCCAAGGGCCTGCTGCTGGAACAGGAAAAAAACGCCTCAGCGCCCTTGCCGAATGGTCCTTCGGCGGGGGCGACCGATATTGCCAAGCCTGCGCACCCTTCGAGGGCCGCGAGCAAGCCTGCCAAGACTGCCCGGCGCGACTGAACCGTCCGGTCACATTAGAGGGCTGGCAAATCTGGGACCTGATCGGCCGTCTCGGAGGCCAACTCCGCGTGCTGCCGGGCGCTGTCATCGGCTGGGACATGTCGGCGGCACTGGCACTGGGTGACGCGCTCGGCGTGCCGCCTCAGGCTATGGCCGAACTGTTGCCTGCCGTTGAAGCGGTAATGGTCGCCAAACTCAACGAACAGATGGAGCATTCCCATGGCTGAGAAGCGCGTTTCCGTCCGCCTTGCCGCTGTTGGCGGGCGACAGGTGCGTGCCGAGCTCGAAGGTGTCGGGGAGGCCGGGGCGCGCGGTTTCGGGCGGCTCAGCCGGGAGATGGAAGCGGCCAACGCCCGGCTCGCCGGGTTCGCCCGCCGTGTGCGTGTGGCGGCTGCAGCGGCTGTCGCTGCCGCGACCGCCGCGGGTGTCGCCATGGTCCGCTCTGGCCTGCAGACGGTGGACGCGCAGGCCAAGCTGGCGCAATCGCTCGGCACCACCGTCGCCTCGATCCAGACGCTGGAACGCGCGGGCGAACTGGCTGGCGTTTCGATGTCCGGCATCGAGCAGGCGACCAAGGATCTGACGCGCCGCCTGAGCCAGGCCGCTGCCGGCACTGGCCCCGCGGCCGACGCGCTCGACCGACTTGGCCTGTCCGCCAGCGACCTGATTGCCCTGCCACTGGACGAGCGTGTGGGTGCCATCAACGCCGCGATCGAGAATTTCGTGCCCGCCGCCGAGCGCGCCGCGGTCGCGGGGCAGCTCTTCGGCGAGGAAGGCTCCATCGCCATGTCGCGCATCGACACCGCGACGCTGCGCCAGGCGACAGAAGACGTGCGCGCCTTCGGGGTGGTGGTCTCCGAACAGGACGCCGACCAGATCGAGCGCACGAACGATGCAATCTCGCGGTTGGGGCTCATCTGGCGCGGGCTGTCCAACCAGCTGGCCGTTGCCGCAGCCCCCGCGCTGGAAGCGGTGACCAACGCCATGGCCGCGCTCGCGAACCGCACCGGGCCGCTTGGACAAGCCATCACGGGCCTCTTCGAGAATATCGGCCGCCTGACCACCTATGCCGTGACCTTCGCGACCTTCCTCGCGGGCCGCTGGGTCGCCGGGCTGGCAGTTGCAGCCCTCTCCGTGCGCGGCTTGGCGACAGCGCTGATGGTCCTGCGCGGGGCGCTGATCCGCACCGGCATTGGCGCGCTGATCGTTGGCGCCGGCGAACTCGTACATCAGTTCACCCGGCTGGTCTCCGGCGCGGGCGGGTTCGGCATCGCGATGGCGCTGCTCGGCGATCTCGGGGCCGAGGTCTGGGGCCGGATTGGGCTGGGCCTGGCCAGTGTCGGTGCAGCCTTCGAGGCCGGGTTTGCCGGGTTTGAGGCTGTCGCAGCCTCCGCGCTGCAGGGTGCGCTTGAAGCCGTGGTGGGCTTTGCGAATGCCGCCGTGAACAGCTTCGAAGGCACCTTCGAAGCAATCAAGGCGATCTGGTCTCTGCTGCCCGCTGCGATCGGCGATATCTCCTTCCAGGCCGCCAACAGCCTGATTGCCGGCGTCGAGGCGATGCTCAACGGTGTCGTTGCCCGGATCAACGGGTTCATCTCCGGTGTAAATTCCGGGTTGGAGGCCCTCGGGGTCGAACGGCGCATTCCGATCGTGCCCGATCTCGACCTTGGCCAGATCGAAAACCGCTTCGAGGGCGCCGCGTCAGATGCGGCAAGCGTTGCCCGAGCCGCCTTCGATCGCGCCTTTGCCGACAATCCGCTCACCGTGCCCGATCTTGGGCTGGCAGCAACTGCCGATGCCGCGCGCGGACGTGCGGATGCCGCGCAGGCCGCGTCCCTCGATCTTGCAGCTCAAGCCACCGCTCCGCTGGCCACGCTGGATCTTTTGCGCACGGCCGTCTCTGGGTCTGGCCAGAACGGCGACGCGACCAGCGAGGCCGCAGCGGCCACGGAACGGCTGAACGCGACCCTCGGCGAGACCGAAGCCGCACTGGGTCGGGCGGGATCTGCCGCCGGTGGCGCGGGCGGCGCGCTGAAGCAGGCGGCCGAGGCCGGGAGCAAGGCCTGGGATGGGGCAAAGACCGCCATCGAACGCACGAAGGAGCTGGCCAAGGGTCTGGCCGAGGATATCACCGGTCCGCTGAAAGAGGCGCTCAAGTCCGGCGAGCTCAGCTGGCGCAGCTTTGCCCAGGCGGTATCCGGTATTGCTCAGAACCTCGCCAACCGCCTGATCGACTCCGCCTTCAAGCCAATCGAGGATGCACTCTTTCGCGCCTTCTCCGGTGGTGGAGCAGGAGCGTCCGGCGGCGGGGGCGGTCTCTTCGGCTGGATCACCAAGGCCATCGGCGGGCTCTTCGGCGGCGGCTTTGCCAGGGGCGGTGTCTTTGCGCAAACCGGACAAGTTACCGCCTTTGCCCGCGGTGGGGTTCTGGGTGGCGGTATCGTGGATCGCCCAACGGTGTTTCCCTTTGCCCGGGGTATCGGCCTCATGGGCGAGGCCGGACCAGAGGCGATCCTGCCCCTGCGCCGGGGACCGGGCGGACGGCTCGGGGTGGAAGCGGGGACGGCACAACCCGCGCCGCAGATCACGCCACGGATCATCAACGTGCTCGATCCCGGGCTGGTGGGGGACTATCTCGCCACGCCCGCCGGCGAACGCGCCATCCTCAACGTGATCCGTCGCAACAGAGGAGCTTTTGATGGCTGATCTCCTCTGGCCCTTTGCCGCGCATGGCCCGGCGACCGAAGTCCTGGACTGGCGCACCGACGTGCTGCAGAGCGAGGCTGCCGAACAGCGCCTGTCGCTGCGGGATACCCCGCGCGAGGTGCTGACCCTGCGCCACCGGCTCGACGGCCCCGGTTTTGCCGAGGCCCTCGCACTGGCCTGCCGGGGTCTGGCGGGCAACTGGATCGTGCCGCTCTGGCACATGGCCAACAGCGGCAACGGTGATATTTCCTCCGGAGACACCAGCCTGACCATTACGGCGCGTTATGCCGATTACCGGGCGCCCGGCTTTGCCGTTGCCGCCAGCAATGGTGGGGCTGCGCATCTGCTTTCCGTGGCCGCGGCACATCCGGACGGGATTGACCTGACATCCGCAACCGGGGTCGCTCTCACCCACCCGGTGATCGCACCGGCGCGGCGGGCCCGCTTGCTGGCGCCACTGGAGATCGAACGCCGGCACGCGGATCTCGGCTTTGTCACCGCTCGGTTTCTGCTGCAGGAGAGTGCCGATCTCTCCGGGCTTCGGGGTACCGCGCTCTACATTGCCATTGATACCAGCACATCGATGTCGGGCACCAAGATCACCGCGGCCATGGCAGCGGTGCGGGCCCTGGTCGATGAACTGGCCGGCAGTGTGCCACCCGCCTTGCGCAACGACATCTGCATCCTGCTCTGGCACGAAACGGTCGCAGACATGCAGGTGCGACGCGACGCCGATCGCCAGGATCTCACGTACCTGTCGGACTGGCTGGCCCAGCCGCCGGTGCTGCGGGGTGGTACGGATTTTGCCATGGCACTCAGCGAAGCCCAGGGTTTCTTTGCCGGCGCTGGAGCCAAGCGACGGATCATCCTGTTTCTGACCGATGGGGAGCCCTATCCATTGGGCTCGGCCACCGCAGCCGTGGCCCTGTTGGAGACCATCGCCGATGTGGAGGTCTACGGGTTCAATATCGGGCTCACCAATACCAGCTGGACCGCCATGCTGGACAATACGCCGATCGATGGTGTGCCGGTGATTGCGCCGGGTGATACCGACAGCCTGCGCGACACGCTGCTGGGCACGCTCTTCGGCAGTCCACGCTATCGCGGCCGGGATGTGCTGATGGACCCGAGTGTCCTGCGCCAGCCTTTGGCCGAGACCCTGTCGCAGAGCTTCGACGGTGTCGACAGCGGGCTGGGCCCGGTCGTGTTCGAACCCCTGCGCGATCTGATCGAACATGGCTCTGTCCTGACGCTGAAGGACATCGGCCCAGAAAACACCTGGTCCCGACGCCGGTGGCTACATCACCTGCGCGGCCGGGCCCGGGCCTTCTGGCTCCCCACCTGGGGCCGCGAGCTTGTCCTGCAGCAGGAGGCCCTTTCCGGCGACGATGTCCTGATCGTCGCGCCGCGCCTTGAACCCTCCGACTGGATCGGCCGGCATGTGCTCCTCGATCTGCCGGGACAGCCGATCTTCCGCATCATCACCAGCGCCAGCCTTGATCCGCTGGGCCTGCGCCTCGGGATCGACCCGCTCGACCGGCATGTTCCGATCACCACGCCGGGGCATCTCCTGACCCTGGTGCGGCTCGATACCGACCGGATCGAGATCGAGCATCGGCCTGCGGGGACCGAGCTCAGCTTCCCCGTTCTGGAAATTCCGAATCTGACCCCATGACCTACGATGACCTCGAGATCTCGACCGCTGAAGGGCGGCCGCTCTTTCTCTATCGCTTTGCCGAAGGCCCCACGACCTGGCGCTTTGCCAGTCGGTCCTCGGACTGGGTGGTGCCCGGCGGCACGCTTGCCGATGAGCCGGGCGATACCACCTGGACCGCCTCGGCCTTGTCCCATGGCAATGTCGTCCAGAGCGGCGATCCGCGCCGGGTCGATCTGAATCTCACCTTTCCGCTCTCCGATCCCTTCGCCCGCCGCTGGCTCGGGCCGCGGGGATCTTCGGTCACCACGCTCACCATCTTCCGCGGCCATGAGCAGGTGCCGGGCGAGCTGGTCGCGCATTGGAAGGGCCGCATCGTCTCGGCCCGGGTGGAAGGTGTGCGGATCGTTCTGCGGGCCGAGTCGCTCTTCACCGCCATGCGCCGCCAGGGCGTGCGCGCCCGCTACCAGCGGCTCTGCCGTCATGTACTCTATGTCGGCGGCTGTCGGCTCGATATCGAGAGCTTCCTGGTCTCGGCAACAGCGACAGCCCGCTCCGGGCAACAGATCACCGTGCCCGAGGCCGCCTTGCAACCCGATGGCTGGTATCGCGGGGGCGTATTACGTCATGCGGGTATTCCGGGCTTCATCACCGGGCACACCGGTGTCACCCTGACGCTCTCCGGCCGGATGCCTGCACTCGAGGCGGAAATCGACGATCCCGGCCTCATCGCCAGCATCCAGATCGCCCCCGGTTGCGACCTGCGCCGCGACACCTGTGCGAACCGCTTCGACAACCTGCTGAACTTCGGCGGGTTCCCCGATATTCCCGGCAGGAACCCGTTCGGGGGGACGAGTATTATTTGAGGTGGTATCCAGGAGTCAGACCGCCGAAGCTGCTCAATGTTGATGGGCAGACATCAGATGAAAATTTTCAGATGACTGCTTCGAGACCAAAATTTCAGTTAGTCACAACGCAGCGAATGGCCGCTTCTGAGTGGATGGGCCTCTAGAAAGCGGCAATTGTTGCCGCTTTCAGGCATCGTTACCGAATTGCTTACTGCAATTGCAGGTTTTCAGCGGAGGACTTACCGCGCATACGATCCTCCACAATTTCGAACAAAACCTTCGCGCCTTCCTTCAGGCTGTCGAGCCCGGAGCGTTGAACCGCGCTGATGTGCACGAAAGTGTCACCGCTGCCGTTATCCAGCTCGATGAAGCCGTAACCTTTGGTTTCGTTGAACCATTTTACAGTGCCTTTTGTCATGAGATTATCCTTTTAATGACATTGTGCGCCCGCCGGGATTGGCCAGGCTATTCGCTGCTTTCAGGCAGCAGATTTCGTGAACTCGCCAATCTTGGAAAGCATACGATTCAAGCCGTCCCGGGCATGCGCCGGGTCAATCTTGAGTTGTGGATGAAAGTTCCGCTTGGGGGATGTGTTCCGCGCAGTCGTTACAGACGGTCTGCGGCTTTCGGCATGGCCGAGGGTGTTGTTTTTGGTCAAACGTATATGGTCTCGTACCGTACAGACGATCAGTCGCTGTAGGCACTTGGTCTCTCTAATCTATTGGGAAGCTCGTATGAAATAGCCGCCGTCGTTTCTGTGCTCTCATGGAGCTATTCAAGACAACGATCAGGGGATCACGGGCGAGAATATTTTGCCGCTGATTTGGTCATCCACACGCGGCGTTGCTTGTGCCCTACAGTGCAAAGATTAAGAAAGCAACAACTCATTTCAGAGCAGACATTAGTCCAAAGTCAACTTAGTCCTCGTCCCTCAGAGTAGCCCTAAGCCAATCCTCGGTCTGAGCCGTCTCCCCCTTGGAAAGCCGTCGTAGACGGAGCGCGTCCTTCCCCCGGTCAACGTCTTGGGCACCGTGCCGTCGGGCCGTCCTCACTTTACCCCCCAAACCCCGAAAGCCTCTCTCCCATGGTCTGGAACTTTGTCGTCCAGATTGTCGCCAGCCTTGTGCTGACGGCGATCTCTTATGTGCTGGCGCCGCGGCCGAAGACGGTCACCGGCGCCCGATCGAAAGCTCTTCAAGACTGCAGTTCAAAGCTTCCGCGATGCGCGACAACTCCGCTTCTACCACAGGGCGACGGCCCTTTTCGATATTGCTGATCGAAGACGGATGCGCGAAACCCAGCGATTTCGCCAACGCTGTTTGTGTCATGCCTCTACGGAGGCGCAAGTCGCGTAGTCGGCTTCCGAAACCGATCCATTGCTGATAGTCCAGAGTGTCTCGCATCGACTTCTTCCCCGAAGATCTGGACCGGATCAACTCCGCTACGCCTCCGCAAAAAGACCAATCAGTATGCCTGATCGCCCCGGATCTTGTATGACCAGGTCAGATGAGCGTTTTTCCAACCATTCACGGTTCGCGCGCCTTGCGGGTCTTTGTCGCCCTCGAACCCATCGACTACGGAATAGACGTTGGAGTAGCCCAGTTGTGCCAGCAAATTGGCTGCTCGCGCACTGCGACTGCCAGAGCGACACATGAGGATGATTGTGCCTTCCTTCGACAGTCCTTTTTCGCGAACGAGATCGTTCACTTCTGTCGTGAAATTGGAATTCACCGTCATCTTATAGGTGCCCTTTTCGTCGTCGAAGTCCCAGAATTCGTCCATCACCATGTAGGGAATGTTCTTGTCTGCCTCCTCCGCTATGCCGACAAACGATACCTCTGCCCGGGTCCGGATATCGATCAGTAGTGCGTCCTTCCGGACGGAAAGAAACTCCCCGGTCTCCACAGCTGTCAGGTAAAGACCAAGGGTTGTGCGCTTCTCGTCCGGCAGGCTTACAGGCTTGATTGCCGAGACAAAATGGACTGGGTCATCGGCGAAGGATATCGATGGTACGTACAGAAAAAAGGCGCCAAATATTGCGCCAAGAAAGCGAAAATTATTCATTTTTTGGAACCTCCTGGAACTAAAAGAACGATAGGGCATATCGGATAAGTCTTGGGTCTCAGCATATGCATTGGCTGCGGGCGCAATATGAGGCTTTGCGATCACTCAATCGTGTCGCTTACCTAACGTCATGTCCCAGATTGGACATGACTTTGTCTTATGTAAGAATCCATCTCCGGCAACTGGCCCGGCATCATGGTCCGGCAGGCGGTGCTCTTTCGGAATTCCGTCGCGGGTCAGACCAGCAGAGTTGAAACCGCCTCGAACACCAAGGCGGGTTTTTCAAAAAGAAGGAGTTGCCCCGCCTCGGGCACGGATCGTGTGTGCACGTTGTCGAAACGTTTCGTGAACTCAATCACATCGCGGATTGGATACTGTGGATCCTCAAGACCGTGAACATGGATACTTGGAATACCAGCCGCGCTCACCTGCTGTACGTAGCCAGACCAATCCCTCACTACATGAAGGGTATCAGTAAATGCTCCTAAATACCCTTGATCTGTAGCGAAATGCACGCTGCGCTTTAACAGATCGCGCAATTCTGGTCGCTGCGCGACTGCGTGATCGCACGTACCTTCTTCATAAAGGGTGGCGAGAAAGGACTGTTCCCCCGCTGCCCGGATTTGTGCAATGCCGGATTGTAGTAAAGGTGGAAGAAGATCCGGTGCGAAGCGCATAAGAAACGCGATCAGTCTCTGAGTCTGTGGCATGGCAGCGAATTGCTTGGTTTTGAGAACCGGTATGCTTGACGCAGCATGCACAAGGCCTGAGAAGCGGTTCGGCACAGCAGCAGCCAAAGCATAGCCGTAAATGGAGCCGACGATATTGGTGAGACAAACGGTCTTCTCGATTCCGAAATGGTCCAAAACGAAAACCAGATCCTCGACTAGTCGGTCCGGCTCATTTTCTGGCACACCCGGCGATGGATCTGACATACCAAAATGCGGCCGGGCTGGCGCGAGGAGCCGAATTCCAAGTTTTTCAATATGATCCATCGCTATTTTCGGCAATTCGCTTCCAAATAGCATGCCATGGATGAAAAGGATGGGTGCGCCACCCTTTGGCCCTTGTTTGCGCACTTCAAGCATACGGCCATCTGGAAGCGTGAGAATATCGAGTTCGGGTACTTTGTCGCTTGGGACACTGTGCAGCGCCGGCGCCCCTGCTACGGTCTCTCCGACCAGCGCGACGATCCGGTTGAGGTTCGCGATCCTGCCAGCTTCTGTCTTTGCGAGAATGGATTTGATCTGGTTGCGGATAGTCCCCTCCGACCGGTCGAATTTTAGAGCAATTGCGCTGATGCTTTCACCAAACGCCAACGGTTGAAGGACCCTCAGCTCTGCTGAGGTGAGGCCGAAAGAGGTCTGCAATACATTTTCAAGTTCTTCGGACCAATCGACCACGAGAGCCTCTAGACACAAGAAATTCTCGCCATCAGATTCACATCGCAATGTTCTCGCAATGATATGGAACGCGTCACCACGCAGAATGCGTATGCCTACATAACGACCGTGTACAACGTGGTCGGTTACCGCTTTGCGAAGCTGTATTGCATCATCAGCATGCAGTCTTCCGGCTAGTACATCCACATTTGGCTGAGCAACACCCAGCGCTGCACACGTCGCGTGGCTAGTGCTGACGATCCTGCCCTTCGAATCGATCAGCATGGCAAGGCCTCGCCGATCAGAGATCCGTTCGCGTAAACTACCAGGGATGATCCGGTTTGGTTGGTTCGCGAGTCGTGCTTTCAAATTTGTGAAGTGTAAGGCAAGTCCTCGATCTGCCTCGATGACATCGATATCAATTTCGGACAGATTGCGGATTTTCCATGCATTTACAGCGGAGTGTTCAAGATAATCCGCGAGCGCGGACACGAAACTGCCATACGCGTTAGGATTGATCGCTGCTTCATAGATCGCGGCGATCAACAAGTCTCTGATAGGCACAGGACAAGTACCGTCCGGGCCTACCTCGCTCTTACCGGTTTCGAGAGGCGAAGCATCCATTCAATAATTCATACATTAATCTTCCCGTTATCCAAACATAAGCGACTTGGACGTAAGCAGCAGAATTTTGGGTGTTAGTTTGCCAACCCAAAAATGAAAATTCCTTCCCCCGTTCGATCCTCTTTGGAACGCTGCCGTCAGGCCAGCTGCACAGAAACCCCCCAACCCCGAAAGCCTTTCCCATGGTCTGGAACTTTGTCGTCCAGATTGTCGCCAGCCTTGTGCTGACGGCGATCTCCTATGTGCTGGCGCCGCGGCCGAAGACGGCGCCGCCGAAGGCCGCGGGGCTCGACGCGTTCGACCTGCCGACGGCGGAGGAAGGCCGGCCCATTCCGGTGGTGTTCGGCACGGTGCTGCTGCGCGGGCCGAACGTGGTCTGGGCGGGAGACCTGAAGGTCGACCCGATCCGCAAGTCCGGAGGCAAGAAGTGACACGGGTGATTGTCCGGGACCTGCGCGCCGCCCGGCTCTGCCTGCAGGGCGCGCGCGGCTGGTTTGCCCGCCACGGGCTCGACTGGCAGGCCTTCCTGCGCGAGGGCGTGGATGCGGAGGTGCTGGCCGCCACCGGCGACGCGCTTGCGATACGGGCCATTGCCGAGGCCGAGCGGCGGCTGGCGCAGGAGCGGGAACAGGAGCAGAGCCATGGGTAGTTCCGCCATCGTCGGCTATCGTTATGCGCTGGGGGCGCATCTGGCGCTCTGCCATGGGCCGGTGGATGTGATCCGCGAGATCCGCGTCGATGACCGCACCGCCTGGTCGCTGGCCGATGGCACAGTCTCCGGCAGTGGCGAGGGTGTCGGCGCGGTGACCACGCTTCTGGCCAATGCCACTGCCGCGGCCTTTCCGGCGGGCGAGCAAGGCACTACCGCCGCGCTCAACATCTACGGCTCGAATGGCATTCCCGGCCTCTCCCTTGGACAGGCGCTCGATCTCACGCTGCTGGGCAGTGGCACCACGCATCGGATCATCCTGCGCGGCATCGCCTTTGACGAGCGCGAACACCTGACCTGGATGCAGGTCGAGCCAAAGACCCTCTCCTTTGCCTTCCAGGCCGTGAGCCTCAGCACCGTGCCCGGCAGCGGATCGTCCAGGGACGAGGGAGACATCCCCGCGCCGGGGACCCGCATCCGCATCGACAAGCCCGAGCTCTTCGGGGGCGAGAGCCGCGAGGGCGGCATCGTCGGCGATATCGACATCCTGATGGGGGCCCCCGACCAGGGGCCGAACAGCTACCTCGCCGCCCGGGCCGGAACAGAGGTGCCCGGGTTCCGTGGACTCTGCAGCCTCGTGCTGCGCCAGGTCTACATGGGGCTCAACCCCTATCTGAAGCCCTGGGCCGTCCGGGTCACCCGGATCCTCACCGCCGAGGATGGCGCGGCGCAATGGTATCCGGAGACGGCCGAGATCGGTGCGGTGGAACCCGAGAGCGATCCGGCTTCCGACCCGGGCCCGGACATGAACCCGGCCCATATCATCCGGGAATGCCTCACCAACCGGACCTGGGGGCTTGGCTACGGGGCGGCGGATTTCGGCCCCAGCTTTGCGGCTGCCGCAGACCAGCTCCTTGCCGAGGGCCTTGGCCTCTCCCTCCTCTGGCAGAGCGATGCCAGTCTCGAGGAATTCCTCGGAGACATCCTGCATCACATCGACGCCCAGCTCTATGTCGACCGCCGCACCGGCCGCTGGGAGCTGAAGCTCATCCGTGACGATTACGACCCCGAGACCGTGCCGGTCTTCGATGCCACCAACGTGGTGGACTGGGGCGAGCTGGGCCGGCGCGAAGCGGTGGACCTCGTCAACAGTCTCACCGTCACCTTCTCCGACCTGCGCACCAACCAGCTCGGATCGGTCAGTGTCACCGACACCGCCCGGGTGCAGCTGATGGGACAGGTGATCTCCACCACGGTCGACTATCCCGGTATCCGGCGCGAGGACCTCGCCGTGCGCCTCGCTGAACGCGACCTGCGGGCCCTTTCGGCACCGCTCCTCTCCGGCGAGATCACCGTGAACCGGCAGGGCGCCGATCTCGACCCCGGGGATGTCATCCGGCTCGTCAATCCCCGGAGGGGTCTCGAGGGGGCGCTGCTGCGCGTGGTCGAGATCGATCACGGCGACGGGCGCGACAACCGGGTTCGCCTCAGGCTCGTGGAAGATGCCTTTGCCCTGGGTACAACCGCCCTTGTCGGTGGTGAGGTGGTATCTCCGCCCACGTCCTTCCTCTCCGCGCCACGCCCGCTTCAGCGCCGGCTGGTAAGGGAATCCCCGTATTGGCTGCTGGTGCAGGAGATGGGACATGCGCAGGCCGATGCGGAGCTTGCTTCTGATCCTGACGCGGGTCTGCTGATGGCCGTGGGCGAGCGACCCTCTGCCGATGCGCTCGACGCGCTGGTCTGGGTCGATACCGGATCCGGCTATGCCAGTGACGGCACCACCAGCTTTGCACCAACCGCGATCCTCGATGCCGATCTCGGCGATGATCCCGAGGAGGTCTTGCTGCCCCTGCGGGACTGGACCGGTCTCTCGGGTCTCGCCACAGGCACGCTGGCCGCCATCGGCGACGAGTTCGTCCGGGTCGATGGCCTCTCGGCCAATTCGATCACCGTCGGCCGCGGCTGTCTCGACACCGTGCCGCTGGCCCATACAGCCGGCACCCCGGTGATCTTCTGGCAGGGACATGCGGAGACGACATCCGGTCGTTATGTTGCCGGCGAGAGCCTTCCGGTCCGGATCCTGCCGCGCACCGGGCTTGGCACCCTGACGCTGGCGCAGGCGCCCACCGATCTCGTGACATTTGCCGCCCGCGCGATCCGTCCCCTGCCGCCGGGCAATCTCCGGGGCGATGGAGGCTTCGTATCCCCTTTGGCCAGTCCCGAGGCCATGCTGACCTGGGCGCACCGGGACCGGCTCTCCCAGACCAGTTCCGTCTTCGACAGCTACCTTGCCAGTGATATCGGCCCGGAACCCGGGGTGACCTACCAGGTCCGCATTCACTGGGTCGATCCCGACACCGGCGAGACCCTGGAACCGGCGGCCGCGGTGATCGAGGCCGGCACCGCCACCAGCTGGACGCTGGCCGAGGCGGATTATCCCGAACCCCCGCCCGGCGTCGAACAGGCGGCCCTGCGGGTGCGCGCCGTCCGGGGGTCTCACGAGGACCGGGCCTTCCGCGCCTATCGCGTGACCCTCGGCGGCAAGGTTCAGGTCTCGGCGCAGGATTTGGTGCTGCTCTGTTTCGGCACCGGCATCGACGTAGTTGCACAGGATCTGATCCTGACCTGCGCCGGGCCGGGCCTCGACATTATCGAGCAGCACCTGGTGCTCGATCTCCGGCCGCCCGGTCTGGGCGTGATCCAGCAGGAGCTGATCCTCGAACTCACCCCCTGATCTCCAACCACGGGACTTCATCATGACCGATTACCTGATCACCAACAGCGCATCCCTGCTGGGTGGCGTCGAGGACGCCTCCGTACCGGGGAGTTACAACCCGGTGTTTGCCTCCCATGCGCTGCGCTTCGAGGCCGAACAGGCGGCCAGCCTCTCGCTGCCCGGTGTGACCGACATCTGGATCCGGGCCGATTGCTATTACGATGACTTCAACCGCACCACCTCGGGGGATGGGTTCTTTGCCTCCATAGGCCTGCCCACGGTCGATATCGCCCGGATCGATCTTAACAACGGGGCGATGACCTTCGATTATGCCACGCTCAGCAACTCTGCACCCAGCCTGACTGGTGCGCCGGTCACAGGCTTTCCCGATGCCACGCTCTTTACCTTCGACATCCATATCGAGACCGGCGCTGCCGTGGCCGGCAATGTCGATGACTACAGGGTCACGGCTTATGTCGATCTGAGCCAGGTCGGGCAGGTTCTCGGCAAGGCGGACAAGGTCAATGGCGCAGGGGCGGTGCGGTTCGACTTCGGCGGCACCAATTTCCTCGACGGCAATGGCCGGTTCTTTCTCTCCAATGTGCTCGTCTCCGACCAGGACACCCGCGGCCGGCGCTTCCGCATCCTGCGGCCCACCGGGCCGGGGGCGCTCGCCACTGCCGTGGGCGGGCATGCCGAACTGGGCGATGGCGATCCCGCCACCTTTGCCTATGCCCGGGCGGCCGGGGATGCGGTGACCTCCACCCTCACGCCCGGGGCCACCCCGCCCGGTACCATCGGCC